>DATMCA010001453.1:0-9489 GCA_035559015.1 Umezawaea sp.
AGCTGAGCAGGTCGGAACAACGGCCTCCAGCAAGGGATCCCCACCATGACCACGTCCCACCAGGAACCGCGCCCCACCCGTCGACGGGCCGTGTCGGCCTTCGCGGTGGTGGCGGTGAGCGGCCTCGTCGCGGCGGGCGCGGCCCTCCCGTCGTCGGCCGACGCCCAGTCGCCGTCGCGCGACCGCGTGCAGCAGGGCCTGAACGCCCTGGTGCGCGACGACGGCTTCCCCGCCGCGCTCGCGTCGGTGAAGGGCCGCGACGGCCGCGTCCGCGACTACACCGCGGGCGTCGGCGACCTCGCGACGAAGTCGCCCGTCCCCGTCAACGGCCAGGTCCGCATCGCCAGCAACACCAAGACCTTCGTCGCCACGGTCGTCCTCCAGCTCGTGGCCGAGGGGAAGGTGCGCCTCGACGAGCCGGTCGAGACCTACCTGCCGGGCATCGTCCGCGGCGAGGGGATCGACGGGAACGCCATCACCGTGCGCCAGCTCCTCCAGCACACCAGCGGCCTGGCCGACTACGACGAGATCGTGAGCGACTACCTGGCCATCCAGCACCGGTACTTCGAGCCGAGGGAGATCGTCGACCTGGGCCTGGGCAAGCCCGCCCTGTCCGCGCCCGGCACGGCGTGGTCCTACAGCAACACCAACTACGTCCTGCTGGGCCTGGTGGTGCAGAAGGTCACCGGACGCCCGATCGGGGAGGAGATCACCCATCGGATCATCGATCGGATCGGGCTGCGCGACACCTACTGGCCCGCGCTCGGCGAGCAGGGCATCCGCGAGGCCCACCCCCACGGGTACTTCCCCCAAGCCCCTGGTGCTCCACTTGCCGACGTCACCGAGATGGACCCCTCCCTGGGCTGGGCGGCCGGACAGCTGAACTCCACCCCTCGCGACCTCAACGCGTTCTTCCTCGCGCTGCTCGGCGGCGAACTCCTCGAACCGGAGCAGTTGGCGGAGATGAAGAAGACGGTCGCCGCGCCGAACTCCGGTGTGCGCGGTGACGAGCGGTACGGCCTCGGCCTGTCCACGTTCACGCTGAGCTGCGGCGTGGAGGCGTGGGGCCACGGCGGTGACGCGCCGGGCTACGAGACCCGCAACGCCGTGACCGTCGACGGCCGCGCCGCCGCTGTCGCCGTGACGTCGCTGCCGACCGCCGCCGACCCGGCCAAGCACGTCGAGGACGCCGTGGACACCGCGCTCTGCCGGTGACGGACGTGCTACGCGCGGGGGTTGGCCGTACGACTTTCGGCCAACCCCCGGAGGGGCGCGGAGGGTGATGTGCGACGACCCCGCCGTTCGGTTGACTCATCGGTGTCAGCACCAACGAGAAGGAGTGAGAACCGATGGACACCGACCACTACGTGCTCGCGGCGCAGGGCGAAACCTGGGGTTGGGTGCTCGCGGGCGGGATCGGACTGGTCGCGCTCGCGCTCTTCGTCCTCTTCATCGGCGCGCTCGTCAGCGTCCTGCGTTCGGGCCTGACCGGCGGGATGAAGGTCGTGTGGATCGTGTTCGCGTTCTGCGCGCCGTTCCTGGGGCCGGTCCTGTGGTTCCTGGTGGGCAAGAAGGACGTGGAGGCGCGGCGGATCCCGGTCTGACTCAGCCGAGCCCGGCGTCGTGGACCACGATCGCGACCTGGGTCCGGTTGGTCACGTCCAACTTGGACATCACCCGTCCGATGTGGACCTTGACGGTGGACTCGCTCAGCACCAGGGTTTTCGAGATCTCCGCGTTGCTCAGCCCGCCGCCCACGGCGACCGCGACCTCGCGTTCGCGAGCGGTCAGGGCGTCGAGCCTCGCGACGGCCTCCCGCTTCGCGCCACCGCCCGCGAACTCCCGCAGCAGCCGCTTGGTGATCCGCGGCGAGATCATCGCCTCGCCCGCGGCCACCATGCGCACGGCCTGCACCAGGTCGCGCGGCGGGGTGTC
This sequence comes from Umezawaea sp., assembly GCA_035559015.1. GTDB lineage: Bacteria > Actinomycetota > Actinomycetes > Mycobacteriales > Pseudonocardiaceae > Umezawaea. The sequence goes on from DATMCA010001453.1 coordinate 1,936, forward strand.
CTTGACCAGGAAGCCCGAGGCGCCCTGGCGGAGCGCGGAGTGCACGTACTCGTCCAGGTCGAACGTGGTGAGCACCAGGACCGGAGGTCCGTCGGACAGGGAGGTGACCAGCCGGGTCACCTCCAGCCCGTCGACCCGCGGCATCTGGATGTCGGTGAGCACCACGTCGGGCCGGTGCCGGGCGACCAGGTCCAGGACTCCGGTGCCGTCGGCCGATTCCGCGACGACGGTGATGTCCGGATCGGACTCCAGGATCATCCGGAGGCCGCCGCGCACCAGTTCCTCGTCGTCGAGCAGGAGCACCTTCACCGTCACGAGCGCGTCATCCGATCAGCGGGGGAACCGAGCCGACACAACGTACCCACCGCCGTCGGTGGGGCCGGACCGGACCGTGCCACCGGCGAGCGCGACCCGTTCGCGCATGCCGACCAACCCGTAGCCCGAGCCCGTCACACCGGACCGCGCCGTCCCGGCCGCCCGGTTGGCGACCTCGATCGCCACGTCCTCGTCCGAGGCGACGACCGTGACCCGCACCGACGCGCCGGGGGCGTGCTTGCCCGCGTTGGTGAGCGCCTCCTGGACCACCCGGTACGCCGCCCGGCCGACCACGTCCGACGTCTCCGGCACCGCGTCGGGCAGGACCAGGTCGACCTCCGCGCCCGCCGACCGGAACTCCTCGACCAGGTTCTCCACGCCGTCGAGGGCGGGGCGGTGCCGGGAGGGCGGCGCGTCCGTGTCCTCGCGCAGCACGCGCAGCATGTCCCGCAGCTCGGTGAGCGCGGCGGTGCTGTTGGTCCGGATGACCTCCGCGACCCGGCCGACGTGCTCGTCGTCGGACGTCAGCGTCAACCCGCCCGCCTGGAGGGCGATCACGCTCACCCGGTGCGCGACCACGTCGTGCATCTCCCCGGCGATGCGACGGCGCTCGGCGGCCACCGCCCGTTCGGCGAGCAGGTCGCGTTCCCGCTCGGCCTGGTCGGCGCGGTCCCGCAGGGCGGCCAGCAGCGACCGGCGCTGTAACGTCCAGAGCCCGGCCAGCGCGGGGAGCGCGACGAACACGACGGTGATCAGCTCCGCGGGGTCCCACCGGTGGTCTTCGTGCGTCCACACCACGACCTCGATGACGCCGAACAACACCCCCACCGCGGCCCAGGTGCGCACGGCGGGCCCGAAGCGCGAGGCGGTGCTGTAGAGGGCGACGAACGTCGGCACCAGGTACGGGTCGATCGTCAGGCCCACCGCCGCGGCGGCCACCGCGACCAGCGGGAACCTGCGCCGGACGACGAGACCGGCGAACGTCGCCACGGCCCCGGCGACCATCAGCGGCGTCACGGGGTCGCCCTCGGCACCCGCCCAGACGACCGCCCCCGCCAGGAGCAGGTCGAACAGCAGCGACCGCACCCGGCCGCCCCACCAGTCCAGCACCGCCCGCGGTCCGCGCTCCACCACGGAGATCACCGTAGCGCCGGCCGTCACGCCCACCGTCCAGCGGTCGCCGTCGGCCGTACGGACCGTGGTCACCACGTCCCCCCGAAGTACCGGGTGGTCTATCCCTACGGGTCGTCGTACCAGGTCACTGGCCTAATGCGACGGAAAGTAGTTGACTGGGCCGATCAGGTGACTTCGGTGACCAACCGGAGCCGGAGGTCGTGGGCAGCGTCAAACCCCCGCGTTGTCCCCCGGCGCTTCGTGGACGTCAACTCGTGGAGGGTCCCGGTGCAGTTCCGAGTTCTCGGGCCGGTCGAGGTGCGCGGCGACGACGGTGAACTCCTGCCGGCCCTGCCGCCCAAGGCGGGCCGCATCCTCGTGGTGCTGGCCGCCGACTGCGGCCGCGTGGTCACCGTGGACCGGCTGATCGACCTGGTCTGGGGCGAGCAGGCTCCGCCTCAGGCGCGCAAGTCGCTCCAGGTCCACATCTCCGGGCTGCGCCGCGCCGGGGTGCCGGTCGAGCACCGGACGGCGGGCTACCGGCTCGACGCCGAACCCGACCAGGTCGACGCGCACCTGTTCCGCGGGCTGGTCGCCCGAGCGGGCGAGACGGCCGATCCGGCGGAGCGCCGGGCCGTGCTCGGCGAGGCCCTCGCCCTGTGGCGCGGCGAGCCGATGGCCGGGATCGACCGGCTCGGGGCGCCCATGGAGGCGCAGCGGTTGGCGGCGGTCGAGGACGCCGTGGACGCGGACTTCGCGCTGGGCCACCACGCCGAGGTCGTGGACCTGCTGTCCGCGCTCGTGGAGGAGCACCCGCTGTCCGAACGCCTGAGCGTGCGGCTGATGCGGGCGCTGGCGGGCTCAGGGCGCCGCACCGAGGCGATGAAGGTCTTCCGGGACACCCGTCGCCTGCTGGTGGACGAGCTGGGCGTCGAACCCGGCTCCGAGCTCCAGCAACTCCACCGCGCGGTGCTCCAGGGCGACGAGCCGGAGGAACCCGTGCGGCGCAACTACCTGCCGCGCGACGTCGGCGACTTCACCGGCCGCGCCGACGAGCTGGCCAGGCTGACCGAGGGGGATCCGCACGGCGTGTGGTGGATCGAGGGAGCGCCGGGCGTCGGCAAGAGCGCCCTGGCCGTGCACGCCGCCCACCGGCTGGCCGCGCGCTACCCGGACGGGCAGCTCTTCGTGGACCTGCACACCCTGCCCCCCACGCCGGGCGCCGCGCTGGACACCCTGCTGCGCTCGATCGACGTGCCCGGCGAGCGGATCCCGGCGCGGCTCGACGAGCGCGCCGCGCTGTGGCGGGCGCAGCTCACCGGACGTCGGGTGCTGATCGTGCTGGACGGCGTCACCGGCGTCGGCCAGGTCCGCCGGCTCCTGCCCGGCGCCCCCGGCTGCCTCACCCTGGTCACCAGCCGCCTGCGCCCGGCCGACCGGCAGGTGCAGCGGCTCACGCTCGACGTGCTGACCCCGGCCGAGGCGGTCGCGCTGCTCGCGGACATCCTCGGTGACGAGCGGGTGGCCGAGGAACCGGAGGCGGCGCTGGAGGTCGCGCGGCTGTGCGGTCACCTGCCGCTGGCCGTGCGCATCACCGGGGCCCGGCTCGCGGGCCGACCGCACTGGCCGGTGTCGCGGCTGGTCAGCCGGTTGAGCGACGAGCGGGGGCGGTTGGACGAACTGGTCGCCGACGACCTCGCCGTGCGCGGCAGCCTGGAGCTGTCGTTCCGGGCGCTGGACGAGCCCGCGCGCCGCGCGTACCGGGCGTTCGGCTTCCTCGACCACCCCGAGCTGCCCGTCGACCTGGCCGCGTCGCTGCTCGGCGTGTCGGAGCGGGCGGCCGAGGACGTGCTCGACCGGCTCGTCGACGCCCGGCTGCTGGACGTGACCGGCCAGGACCGGTACCGGATGCACGACCTGGTGCGAATCCACGCGCGGGAGTTGGCCGAGGCGGAGACCGCCGACACCGACCGGCCCGCCGCCGTGCGCCGGGTCGTCGCGGAGTGCCTGGCCAAGGTCGACGGCTGCGTCGAACGGCTGATGCCCGCGGTCAGCCGGATGCAGGGCTTCCTGGGTGAGCTGCACGACCACCCGGTGCCGCCCGCCGAGCGGGACGCGTGGTTCGCGGTGGAGGAGCCGCTGCTGATCAAGGTCGTGGAACGGGCGGCCGAACTGGGGTTCGCGGCCGACGCGTGCGACCTCGCCGAAGCACTGGTGTTCGCCTGGTTCGGCCTGCGCAACCGGTACGACGGCTGGGAGCGGACCCACCGGGCCGCGCTGGACGCCGTGATCGCGGCGGGGGACCGCGGGCGCGAGGCCGTCCTGCGGTGCAGCCTGGGACAACTGCACTTCAAGCGCGACGAGTTCACCGAGGCCGGTCTGTGGTTCGGCGCGGCGGGCGCGCTGTTCGTGGAGCTGGGCGACCGGCGCGGCGAGGCGATCGCGCTCAACGGCGAGGGCATGGTGACCCGCGAACGGGCCCAGTACCACCACGCGCTCGCGGTGATGACCCGTGCGCGCGACCTGCTGACCGAACTCGGTGACGGCGAGGGCGTGGCGCACTCGCTCTACGGGATCGGCTCCGTGCAACGGGAACTGGCCCGTGACGAGGAGGCGCTGCGGAACCTGCGGGCCGCCGAGATGGCGTACCGGGTGGCGGGCAGCCGGCGCGGCGAGGTGCTCGCGGTCCGGGGCATCGGGCTGGTGCACCGGGCGCGCGGCGAGTACGCGGAGGCCGAGCCCTACTTCCGCCGGGCCCACGAGGGCGCGTCGGCGCTCGGCGACCCCCTGGTCACCTGCTACACCGCGCAGTCGCTGGCGAAGGCGTGGGTGCGCACCGGCCGTTTCACCGAGGCGGCCGACCTGCTCGCCGAAGCGCTGCCGAAGTGCCGCGAACTGGGAGACCGGTTCGGTCTCGCGCTGCTGCGGCGCACCATCGGTGAACTCCACCTGCCCAGTGGCGAGCCGGCTCGCGCGGTGGTGGTGCTGCGCGCGGCGCTGGCGGGCTGGGACGAACTGGACCTGCCCGCGTGGCGGGCCCGCACCCTGCGCGACCTGGGCGCCGCGCACGCCGTGTCCGGTGACGACAGCAGCGCCGCTCGCTGCTGGAGCGAGGCGGCGCTGCTGCTGGAGGGGTTGGGCTCCAGGGAGGCGGGGGAGTCCGGCTCCTGGGCCCGGTGGGGCTCCTCCTCGGTCAGTCCTTGATCTTCTTGTACTTCCACGGCACGTACCCGTTGTTCTTCAGGTACGACACGGAGACCGTCTCGTGGTCCATGTCCGTGGCGGTGCTGCCCTCCTCGTAGATCCACATCGACGTCTTCGCCGAGCTGGTCCACTTCTCGAACAGCTTCACGTGGTGCCCGGCGCGCAGCACCATGTCACCCGGCTTCAGGCTCGCCCACGCCACCTTGGTGGCGATGTCGTCCAGGGTGCTCGTGTTGCGGCTGCTGGTGATCTTCCAGGTCATCGACACGAAGCCGGAGCAGTCCGTCCGGTACTTCTTGCCCTTGTTCACGTCCCAGGCGTAGGCGCTCTGGCTGTACGGGACCTTGCGGTCCCACCAGTTCTTCGCCCGCGCGATGACCTCCTTGCGGGTGATCGTGCCGCCGTACCCGGCGGCCTTCGCCTCGACGCCGGAGTCCTCGACGTCGACGGCGCCCTCCGGCGCGTCCACGACGACGGAGGCGTCGACCCCCGCGGGTGCGGCGTTCGCCGGGGCGACCACCACACCCGAGAAGAGCCCGAACACGAGTGCGGTCGCCGGCAGCAGCGCCGCAGCCGCGTTTCGAATCTGCATGGGGAGTTCTCCTAGCTCGTCCCGTTGGATCGGACCGGCACACCGTGTCGGGGGCCGCTGAAGATCCGCCTAAGAACGGGTTGCCTGCCAGGTCGGACGGCTCCCGGAGTCGGCCAAGGGGATGAATTCGGGGTCGTTCCGGATCCGGGAGGGGTGCCGCCGGGTCGAAGATGATCGACGGCACTCGACTCCACGACGGGGGAGGCCCGATGAACGGTCAGGACACCGGGGAGTTACCGGCGCCGTCGACCGGCCCCACCACCGCCCGGTTCGCCATCCTGGTGGTCCTCGTGCTGGCGGTCGCCGGGTTCGTGTTCCTGTTCGCCCTGCCGCCGGGCATCGTCGCCAACGGCTCGGCCGTGCTCCGCTGCTCCTCGGAGAGCGGCCTGCCCCTCACCTACGTGGCTCCCCGGACGCTCGCCGAGAGCGCCGCGACGCGCGCCTCGCTGGCCAGGGCCCAGGAGTGCATGGGCGAGTTCATGCCCGCCCGACTGGCGTGGCTCGGCGCCGGGATGCTCGTCCTGCTGCTCGTGGTCGTGGTCGTCCACCGGCTCCAGCCGTGGTGGAGGATCCGGCGCAACCGCCTCGAACCGCTCGACGCGCCCGATGGATCACCGCCGGCGGAGGAGCTGCGATCACTGGTCGACCTGGCCGGGATCCGCCGCGCGCCGACGTTCCTGCTGGACCCGTACTCGGCGCGCGCGGGCGGGGTGGCCTTCGGGCGGGCCGGGCGGCCGTACGTGGCGCTCGACGCGGGCCTGGTCGCCACGGCCTCGGCCAGTCCGACGCTGTTCCGGTCGGTCGTGCTGCACGAACTCGCCCACCTGCGCGGCCACGACGTGTCGATCACGTACCTGACGATGGCGGTGTGGCGGGCGTTCGTGCTGGTCGCGTTGCCGGTGTTCGCCTGGGGCCTGCTGGGTCCGGTGCTGTTCGCGGACGGTGACGTGGGGTGGAGCGCCGAGGGAGTCGGGTTCCTGGCGCAGGTCGTGGCGGCGGTCGTCCTGCTGGCGGTGGTGGTGTACGGGTCGCGCAACGCCGTGCTGCGGGCCCGTGAACGGCACGCCGACGTGATGGTCGCCGACCTGCTCGGGTCGGTCGACTACCTGGCCTACGCGGGCCGACCTCGCGGGCGCGGGTGGTTCGGACCGCACCCGCCGCCCGCGGACCGGGCCGCCGCGGTGGCCGACCGCGCGCGCCTGCTGCGGCCGGGGTTCGGCGAGTCCCTGGCCTACGGCATCGCCGCGCAGCTCGGCTGGTCGCAGATCACCTTCGCGGTCGGCAGCGCGGCCGTGTTCACCGGGGACGTCGCGAGCTACCTCAACTCCGCCTGGGGACTGCTGCTCGCCGGGTTCGTCGGCGGGGTGGCGGTCCGCCTCTCCGCCGCTCCCCGGATCACCGCGGGAGCCGTGCTGCTGCCGTGCCTCGGGTTCACCGCGGGCGTGGTCGTCGGGGCCAGGACGGGCATCTGGCAGGCGGGCATCTCCCCGCCCGGTCTCGCGGAGATCGCCTTCCTCGTGGTGTTCACCGCGGGCACCGCCTGCCTCGTGTGGTGGACCGCCAGGTCGGCGCGCTTGGCCGCCGGACAGCCGACCCGCGCCCGACGCGTGGCGGCGGGCGTCGCCGTCGGCGGCACCGCGACCCTGGTCTGCACGACCCTGCTGTTCTGGGCGTCGTCGGCCACCGCCACCGCGAACGTCGCGCCCGACCTGCTCCGCCTGACGCTCGACCGGATCTCCGGCCTCGTCGAGCAGGCGGGCGGCTCCGGACTCGACCTGCTCCTCTCGAACGCGGTGGGCAACCCGCTGGTGATGCTCGCGGCCGACCAGTGGACCGTCGCGGTCGCGGTGGTGCTGCTCTGCGCCGTGCCCCTGGCCCTCGACCGGACCGACCGGGGAACCGTCCGAGCCGGACTCCTCGCCGCCGCCGTGGCGGTCGCGGCCGTCGTGGTGCTCCAGGTGGTCCTGCGGCTGGTGATGAGGTCGGCCCCCGCCGACCTGTTGGCGACCGACGGGTTCATCTGGATCGTCCGGGTGCGGCAGATCGGGATCATCCTGCTCGCCGTCCTCGCGGTCGCGGTCGTCACGGCCGCGCGCCGCGCCACCGCTGCGGCGGTCGTGGCCGAGCTGGCCACCAGCCTGTTCGGCGCGCTGGCGTTCTGGGCCCTGACGATCGCGGGCGCCTGCGTGAGCGCGGTCCGGCTCACCGAGACGCACTGCGCGGTGTCGGTCCCCTACGTCACGGCGCAGGTGCTGCGGATGGTCCTGCTCGACGGATTCGTGCTGGTCGGGGTCGGTGTGGCGCTGGGCGCGGCCGTGCGCCGGGCCCGT
>DATMCA010001454.1:0-3067 GCA_035559015.1 Umezawaea sp.
CGCTTCTTGAGCGCAGCGGTCCGGTCGAGCCCGCTGATACCGAGGACCAGCACGTCAATCTCCTGTCTGAGCGGTGGAGCCACGGAGGGCGTCGGCGACGGCCTTCACCCCTGGGCGGCGCATGAGCTGGAAGTGGTCGCCGTCGACGTGCGTGACCGCGAGCGATCCGGTCAGGCCGCGCCACGCGTCGGCGATCAGGTCACCGCTCTCCCCGGACGCGAGGACGAGGTCGGCCGGGCCGTCGAACGCCGACGGCCGGTGGTCCGCGAGACCGGTGAACACGTCCCGCCAGAACGCCATCAGCGCGGCGACCGTGGGCCCGTCGAGTCCGGCGACGGCCGCCGGGTCGACGCCGAGCGTGCCGAGGAGGCGGTCGACCCCGTCGAACTCCAGGAGCGGCGCGGGTCCCCGGTCGAGGACGTCGGCCCGGAGCGCGTCGAGGGTGGCGATGTCCCGTCGTTCCCCCTCCACGTCGGCGGTCCGCCGCGGATCGGAGTCGAGGAGGACCAGGCGGTGGACGCGAATCCCCCGGTCGGTCAGCGCGCGGGCGAGTTCGTGGGCGATGACGCCGCCCGCCGACCAGCCCGCGACCACCGGGTCGCGGTCCCCGAGCACCGGCACCAGTTCGTCGGCGTACCGCTCGGCCAGTCCGACGAGGTTCGTCGCGCCGGAGTCCTCGCCGATGCCGCCCTGCAGGCCGAACGCCTCGAAGTCGGCCGCCACCTCGCCGAGGAGGTCGCGGTAGCTGAACAGCGTGCCGCCGATCGGGTGGACGAGGACGAGGGGGCGAGCACCCCGCACCCCGCCGAGGGCCACGACGGAACGGTTCTCGGCGGGTCCACCGTGGAGGGACAAGCCGTCGATCCGCTCGGCCTGGTCCGCGATGGTGGCGGCCGTGTACAGGTGGGCCAGCGGGATCTCGAACCCGAAGTCGCGGCTGAGCGCCATCGTGAGGCGGATGGCGAGCAGGGAGTGCCCGCCCAGCACGAAGAAGTCGTCGTGCACACCGACGTCCGCCACGCCGAGCACCGCCCGCCAGGCGGCGGCGATCCGCCGTTCGGTCGCGTTCCGCGGGGCCACGACGTCCCGGTGGGAAAGCCGGGTGTCGACGTCGTCCGGCACGGCCAGCGCCTTGCGGTCCAGCTTGCCGCCCACGGTCATCGGCAGTGCCTCGACCGGCACCAGCACCGCCGGGACCGCCGCGGCCGGGAGCCTGCCGACCAGGTGCTCGCGGATCTGCTCGCGGTCCAGGACCACGCCGTCCGCCGCGACCAGGTGGGCTACCAGCCGCGGCCGTCCGTCCGCGCCGGAGCGGTGGGCGGTGACCGCCGCCGCCTCGATCGCCGGATGGGCGCGCAGCACGGCCTCGACCTCTTCGGGCTCCACCCGCTGGCCCTGGATCTTGACCTGGTGGTCGTTGCGACCGAGGAACTCGATCTGCCCGTCGACCGTGTACCGCCCGAGGTCACCGGTGCGGTAGAGCCGACTTCCCGGCTCGCCCCACGGATCGGGAACGAACACGGCCGCCGTCGCGCCGGGCCGTCGCACGTACCCCCGACCCACGCCGGGGCCGCCGATCACGATCTCACCGGGCGAGCCCGGCGGCACGGGGTGCAGGTCCTCGTCGACCAGGTGCACCCGCACGTTCCCGTACGGCCCGCCGATCACCGACGACCTGTGCTCGCGGATGTCCGCGTACGCCGCGTCGACCGTCACCTCGGCGGGCCCGTACATGTTGTGCCCCACCACGTCGGGGTGCGACCGGAAGGCCTGCCACAGGTCGGGCGGGCACACCTCCCCGCCGAACGCGATGAGCCTCGGCGGGTGCGGGGTGTCGAGCAACCCGGCCTCCACCATCACCTGGACCTGCGAGGTGGCCGCGTCGATGACGTCCACCGCCCGCGCCGGGTCCTGCGCCAACTCGACCAGGTGCCGCGGGTCTCGTCCCTCCACACCGGACACCACCAGCAGCAGGTGACCGTCCAGCAGGGGAAGGACCTGGGTCAGGAAGAAGTCGGAGATGAACGCCGACGTCCCGGTCAGCACGCGGGCCTGTCCCCCGGATTCGAGTCCAGCGGCCCGCATCCGGGGCAGCAGCAGGGTTTCCGCGTAGTTGGCCAGGCCGCCGTGGTCGACCATCACACCCTTCGGCCGCCCCGTCGACCCCGAAGTGAACATCACGTACGCCAGGTCCCGAGCGCCCACGCGGGGAAGGTCCACCTCGGGCACGTCGGCGTCCGAGTCCGGCGACAGGGTCGGCCACGAGCCGGACAGGGCCGAGGTGTCCCACGACAAGACGACCGCCGGGACCGCGTCCGCCATCATCACGGCCAACCGCGCTGCGGGCAGTTCCGGGTCCAGCGGCAGGAACGCACCGCCGGCCTTCCACGCGGCCCACACGGCGACGATCGCGTCCACGCCCGGCCTCAGGTGCAGACCAACGACATCGCCGCGCCGCACCCCGGCCACTACGAGTCGCCGTGCGAGAACCTCGCTGCGCGAGTCCAGTTCGGCGAAGCTCAGCCGCTCGTCACCCGATTCCACCGCGACCGCGTCCGGCCAGGACTTCACCCGCTCGCGGAACAACTCGTGGACGGGCGTGGTGCACACGGGTGCGGAGGTGTCCCCGGTCCACTCGGCGACGCGGTGCCGCTCGTGGTCGTTCGCCCGCAGGAGTTCGGCCGCCGAGATCCGCGGGGACCCACCCACCGCGGCCAGCAGGCCGGCGAACGACGCCGCCAGGTCCTCGGCCGCGCCGACCTCGAACAGCCCGGTGTTCAGCGCCAGGCTCAGGTCGAGCCCGTCGGCCGTGCGCGCAGTGGCGAGGGACAGGTCGAACCGGTTGGCGCTGCCCTCGATCGGCAGGTCGCGGAGGGCCAGGTCGGCGGGTGCGCGACCGGCCGGGTGGGCGGAGTCGTCCGTGCTCGCCGTGAAGGAGAACATGGTGCGGAACAACGGGTTCGCGCCCTCGGCACGATCCGGCGCCACCGCCCGGACCACCTGCTCGAACGGCGCCTCCTGGTGGGCGAACGCCCCCAGCACCACCTCGCGCACCCGTTCCAGGTGC
>DATMCA010001455.1:0-3313 GCA_035559015.1 Umezawaea sp.
CACCGTCGCCGGAATGCCCTCGGCGTCGGTGCCGGGGTGGTCGGCCGGGCCCCAGGAGTAGCCCTGGCGCAGGGTGTAGGTCACGTGGTCGCCGGGCACGTTCTGCGACACCACGTACGGGCCGGACCCGCTGCTGCCCGACGTGAGCAGGGCGCGGTTCGCCAGCCCCCCGGCGCACACCAGCCGGAGCAGGCTCAGGTTCTGCACGAAGAACGGCACGGGCACCGGGCTGGACACCGTCACGGTGCCCGCCGCCACGTCGGCGACGGCGGTGGACCCGGCCGCCACCGCGAGGCCGGTGAACGGCGAGCCGTTCTCCGGGTTCGCCACGTGGTTCACGTTGTCGGCGACCACCTTCGCGTCCAGCGGGCTGCCGTCGGAGCAGGTCACCCCCTGCCGCACGGTCAACACCCACGTGTTCGAGCCCGGCGTCTCCTGCCACGCCGTCACGACACCGGGCACCGGCTCGTTCTTGGCGTCGAGGGACACGGGGGTGTCGTAGGCCAGCGTGGCCGCGACCCCGTTCGCGTTCGTGGCCGACGCGTGCGGGTCCAGGCTCCCGAGGTCGACCGGGACGGCCAACGTCAACGTCCCGCCGTTCACCACCGGCCGATCGCCCGCGCCGGGCCCTCCTCCGGCCGAGCAGGCAACCGTCGCGGCCGTGACGGCAGCGATCCCCACCACCACGTGAAGTGTTCGCCTCATGGCCCTGACACCCTTCATCAGCGGACCAGGTCGTCCGTCGTCGAACCGCGGGAAACGTCCACCGCAGTGTCGACGGCTCGCCACCGCGAAGGCTTTGTGGAGTTGGCCAAAGCGTCCGACCCCGGTTGGTGGCGCTCGGCAGACCGGCGCACGTCGACCAGCCCTGTCCACTGTGGATGGACACGTGCGGCTGGTGCCCTCCGCACAAGCGGCCGGGCCGGCTTTGACCCCGGCTCCAACGCCCCGCCGGGATCGCGTGCCTAGGTTCGGGGGAGACGGCCCTCGTGCCGTCGTGCGCGTTCGCGCCGTTCCCCGAAACCGATCAAGGGATTCCCGATGAGCAAGCGATCTCTGGCCGCCGTCGCCGCCGCCGTGCTGGTGGTGGCGGGTTGCGGCGCCGACGACGAGTCGTCGGCGCCCGCGGCCACGACGACCTCGGTCGCCCCGGCCGACCTGTCCCCGTGCGAGGTGCCGGGCATCCCGACCGCCAGGTGCGGCAGCGTCACCGTCCCGCTGGACCGCGCGCACCCCGACGCGGGCACGACCACGGTGGGGTTCACCCTGGTCCCGCGCACCGACCAGGCCCAGCCCTCGTTGGGCACCGTCGTCACCAACCCCGGCGGGCCGGGCACCGGAGCCGTCGACGCCGTCGGCCACGTCTACGCCGACGGCCTCAAGCCGATCCTGGACCGCCGCGACCTGCTGCTGATCGACCCTCGCGGGGTCGGCCGGTCCAGCCCGATCACCTGCGCCGCGCTGGAGGGCCCGGAGATGATCTTCGCGTCGGGTGACGGGCAGCGCGCCGCCATCGGGGAGTGCGGGAAGCAGCTCGGCGACAAGGCCCGGTACTACGGCACCGCGGCCGTCGCCGACGACTTCGACGACGTGCGCGCCGCCCTGGGCCTCGAACGCCTCGACCTGCTCGGCGACTCCTACGGCACCTACCTGATGGCCACCTACGTCGCACGCCACCCCGAGCGCGTCCGGTCCGTCGTGCTGTCGGGCGCCTACCCGGTGCACACCGACGACAACGTCGCGGGCGGCGTGGCCATCGCCGCGCTCCGGCACGCGACCGGCCTGGTGTGCGAGCGGACGACCTCGTGCTCCGGCGACACGGTCCTGAACGACCTCGGCGCCTTGGCGGCCAGGCTCCGCACCGCCCCCGTGCCCATGGACCTGCGGTACGAGGAGAAGACCTACCCGATCGTCCTCGACGAGCGGATGCTCGCCGGAACCGTCGGCAAGGCCTACGCGGGCTCGGCCGACGTCGAGAAGAAGCTGGCCCTGGCCAAGGCCCTGGCCGCCGCCAGGACCGGCGACCTCGCCCCCGTGCAGGACCTGGTCCGGGCGCACCTGGTGGAACTGGCGAGCATCTTCGCCCTCGGCCCCTCGGTCGTCTCACCCGCGCTGCTGTGGGCCACCACGTGCCACGACTACCCGCAGGACTTCGCCTACTCCGACGGCGCGGCCGACCGCGAGCGCGACTTCGACGACTCGGTGCGGCGGCAGAACGCCGGGGACTTCGCGCCGTTCTCCCCCGACGCCTGGCTCTCCAGGGACTTCTACGACGTCGGCGCCTGCCTGGACTGGCCGAACGACCCGACCGCGGGCGCGCCCTTCCCCAAGGGCACGAAGCTCGCCGACGTGCCCGCCCTGGTGCTCGCGGGCGACCTGGACGCCAACACCTCGACCACGTCCGGGAAGCAGGCCGCCGCCCAGTTCCCGAACGCGAGGTTCGTCGAGGTGGCGGACGCGGGCCACACCCCCACGTCCACGCCGGAGGGCGCGAGGCTGGTCATGGAGTTCATCACCGCGGACCGCTGACCCGGAGGGCGACGCCCGTTCCTCAGGGGACGGCGCACTCGTCGTCGCCGCGCACCGCGAGCGCCTCGCCTTCGGCGTTCCGCCGCCCTGCTCCCCGCACGAGGACGTGCAGGAGCAGGGCGGCCATGACGGCGACACCCGCCCACATCGCCCGCTGCCAACCGTCCACGAAGGACTCCCGAGCTGCGCGGACCAGCGCCTGCGCACCCGGTCCCGTTGCGGCGGCGATGGCGTTGGCGACGCCTTCCCGCGCGGTGTCGTGGGGAACGCCGGCGAGCCGGGAGTCGATGGCGTCGCGGTAGCCGGAGGACAGCAGGGCTCCGAGGAGGGCGACGCCGAGGGCGGTGCCGAACTCGCGGGTGACGTCGTTGAGCGCGGAGGCGACGCCCTGGTGCTCGCGCGGCAGGGAACCGGTGATGGCCTCGGTCGAGGGGGTCATCGACAGGCCCATGCCGACCCCCATGGCGAGCATGCCGGGGAGGACCGAGAGGTAGCCGCCGTCCACGGAGACCAGCGCCGCCATGAGCGCCGAACCCGTGCCCGCCAACAGGATCCCCGCCGCCGTGGTGGACCGGGCGCCGAAGCGCTCCGTGAGCCGGGGCGCCAGGCCGGAGGCGATCATCATCAGCACGGCCATGGGCATCATCGCCAGCGTGGACAGCAGACCCGACCAGCCGAGCACGGCCTGGAAGAAGGGGAACAGGACCACGAAGATGCCCGCCTGGACGCCGAAGACCACCAGCAGGGTCGTCGACCCGCTCGCGAGCGAGCGCCGGCCGAACAG
>DATMCA010001456.1:0-2313 GCA_035559015.1 Umezawaea sp.
CCCGCCGCGCGCACCGAGATCCGCACCTCACCCTCGGCGGGCGGGACGTCCGGGTGCGCCGTGACGGCGAGGCTCTCCAGGGTGCCTCGGCCGGTGTGCTCGATCCGCCAGGTTCGCGGGCTGCCCGGCGGCACGAGTCGACCGCCGGTGGCCGCACGCACCAGGCGCGGCACGAGCGCCGTGCCTCCGCGCAGCGCGACCTGCGGTTCCGTCGAACCCGCCACCGCGGCGGGCACCTCGGCGGAGTCGACGTCGAGCAGCCCGAACCGGCCGGGGTGCTCGGACTGCGCGGACCGGACCAGCCCCCACAGCGGGGCCTGCTCCACGTCCACGTCGGAGCCCTCGTCGGTGGCCACCGCCCGGCGGGTCACCACGACCAGTCGGGACGCGGTGAACCGGTCGTCGGCCAGCCACCCTTGGAGCGCGCCGAGCACTCGACCGAGCTGCTCGCGCAGGTCGCCCGCGGTCGGGGCCAGCAGGACGACCTCGGGCACCTCCACGAGTTCGCCCAGGTCAGCGCTCTGCCGTGCGCCGGGGACGATGAGCCCGGCACCCACGACCGCGACCGGTCGGGTGTTCTCGGCGGCGACCGGGGACCACTCGACGCGGAACAGCGAGTCCCGGACGACCGACTCGCCCACGGCGAGCTGGTCGGCCGAGAACGGCCGGGCCACCAGCGAGTCGATGGACACGACGGGCGCGCCGGACTCGTCCACGGCGTCGATGGCGACGGCCTCGGAACCCGCGGCGCGGACCCGCACCCGCAGGACCGTCGCGCCGGCGGCGTGCAGGGACACGCCGGACCAGGAGAAGGGCAGCCGGAACCGGTCGTCGCCGTCGAAGAAGTCGCCGAACGCGGTCGCCTGCACGGCGGCGTCGAGCAACGCCGGGTGCAGGCCGAACTCGTCGGCCTCACCGACGAGACCGTCGGGCAGCGCGACCTCGGCGAACACCTCGCCGCCGGACCGCCACGCCGCCCGCAGCCCGCGGAAGGCGGGCCCGTAGGCGTGGTCGGTGCCCTCGGCGCGGGCGTAGTGGGCGTCCACGTCCACCGGCTCGGCCCCCGGCGGCGGCCACGTGCCGAACGGGGCCGCCGGGGTGGGCTCGTCGGGCACCAGGACGCCGGAGGCGTAGCGGGTCCACGGCAGGTCGTCGGACGCGTCGTCGGGTCGGGCGTGGACGTGGACCGTGCGGGCACCCGTGCCGTCCGCGGCACCGGCCACGACCTGCACGGCCATGCCGCCGCGCTCGGGCAGCAGCAGCGGCGCCTCCAGCACGAGTTCGTCGACCCGGCCGCAGCCGACCTGGTCACCGGCGCGGACGGCCAGTTCCAGGAACGCGGTGCCGGGCAGCAGCACCGTGCCACCGAGGGCGTGGTCGGCCAGCCACTCGTGGGTGCCGGTGGACAGCCGTCCGGTGAGCAGCAGGCCGTCCTGCTCGGCCAGCACGAGCGCCGCGCCGAGCAGCGGGTGGTCGGCGGTGGCCTGCCCGACCGAGCGGACGTCACCGGAGGTGCGGGCGGATTCCAGCCAGTAGCGGCGGCGTTGGAAGGGGTAGGTCGGCAGCTCCACGTGGCGCGCGCCCGCAAGGCCGAGCACGCGCGCCCACTCGACCGGACCGCGCCGGACGTGCAGCTCCGCCACGGACTTGAGGAACCGGTCCGCGCCGCCGTTTTCGCGGCGCAGCGAGCCGACCGAGACGGCCTCGCCGCCTGCGTCCTCGGCGATCTCGACGACGGCCGAGACCAGCGCGGGGTGCGGGCCGCACTCGATGAACAGGTCGTGCCCGTCGGCGAGCAGCCGCCGCACGGTGCCGACGAAGTCGACGGGTCGGCGGGCGTTCTCGAACCAGTAGTCGGCGTCGAGCGCGGCGCCGGGCGTCGGCTCGGCGGTCACGGTGGAGTAGAACGCCACGTCGCCGTCGGCCGGGCGCAGGTCGGACAGCGCCTCGATCAGCGGTCCGCGCACCGGGTCGACCTGCGGGCTGTGGGTGGCCGCGCTCGCCGGGACCACCCTGGCCCGCTCCCCCGCCGCCTTCCAGCCCGCGACCAGTTCGGTGACCGCCTCGGTCTCGCCGGCGATCGCCGTGGCGCTGGGCCCGTTGATCCCGGACACGACGACCCGGTCGCCCCACGGCGCGAGGTCCTGCCGCACCCGATCGGCGGGCAGCGCGACGGCGGCGATGACGCCGCGGCCGACCAGTTCGGCGGCGAGCAGCGTGCTGCGCAGCACGAGCATCCGGGCGGCGTCGGCGAGCGGCAGCACGCCCGCCACGACGGCCGCGGCGACCTCGCCCTGCGAGTGGCCGATCACG
>DATMCA010001457.1:0-6390 GCA_035559015.1 Umezawaea sp.
CTTCTGCGTCACCGCCTACAGCGTGCAGGCCCTCTGCGTGCGGCAGGCGGTGACGCCGGAGCCGCTGATGGGCCGGGTGATGGCCGGGAGCTGGCTGTTCGTGCTCGGTGCCCTGCCGGTCGGCGCGCTGCTCGGCGGAGCGGCGGGCGACGCGTGGGGCGCGGGTGCCGCGCTGGCCGCGGCGGTCTGCGCGCTGCCGCTCACCCTGTTCCTCCTGGCCAACTCACCGGTGCCGAAGCTCGTCGTGCTGCCCGGCGTCGACGAGTCGTTCTGGCGGGTCCATGCCTGAGCCGACGACCGCGTTGCGGGCCGCGCCGGTGGTGATCGGCTGCTGGGCCTGGGGCGACCGGCGCACCTGGGGCTACCGGACGCGGTTCGGCGACGACGACCTGCGCGCCGCGGTCGAGGCGCTGGACGCGGCGGGCCTGCGGTGGTTCGACACCGCCGAGGTCTACGCGGGCGGCCGGTCCGAACGCCTGCTCGGCGACCTGCTGGCCGGGCGGCCGGACTTCGCCGTGTCCACCAAGTTCTTCCCCTACCCGTGGCGGCTGAGCGCCGGGCAGTTCCGCCGCGCGCTGGACGCGAGCCTGCGGCGGCTGGGGCGGGACAGCGTGCAGCTCTACCAGGTGCACCACGAGGTGCCGGCCGCCCTGGCCCGTCGGTGGGCGGCGCACCTGGCCGCCGCGCGCCGGGACGGGGTGGTCGAGGCCATCGGCACGTCCAACCTCTCCGCGCCCGCGTTGCGCGTCGTGGTCGAGGCGCTGGCGGACCACGGTGAACGCGTTGCCGCGCACCAGGTCCGCTACAACCTGTGCGACCGGAGGGTCGAGCGGACCGCCGTGCCGGAGCTGTGCCGGGAGCACGGGATCACGCTGCTGGCCCACAGCGCGCTCGGGCAGGGCCTGCTGTCCGGCCGGTACCGCGCGGGCGCCGCCATGTCCGGTCGGCGGGCGTTCCCGAACCAGGTGCTGGCGCAGGCGGAACCGCTGCTGGCGCTCCTGGACCGGTACGCCGCGAAGCTCGACGTCAGCACCGCGGCCGTCGCCCTGGCGTGGCTGCGGCACCGCGGCGCGACCCCGATCGTCGGCGTGCACGACCGCGAGCAGGCCGAGGGCGTCGCCGAGGGCGTGGCCGTCGTGCTGCCGGAGACCATGGCCGCGCGCCTGGACGCGGTCAGCGCGCCGTGGCGGGGCAAGCCGTGAGCGCGGCGGGCGGGCTGGACCCGCTCCGCGCGCGCCTGGTCGCGCTGATGTCCGCCGCGACCCACCCGACCGCGCCCGCGCAGCAGCAGATGCTGGGCGCGGCGGCGGCCGGGCCGTCCCCGCACGTGGACCTCGTCGCGGCCAGGGTGGACGGGCCGGTGGACCACTCCGCGCTGCGGGCCGCGCTCGACGCCCTGGTGCGGAACCACGAAGCGCTGCGGACCCACTTCACCTTCGAACCCGAGCCGCGGATGGTCGTGCGACCGCCCGAACCGGCCGAGCTGGTGGTCGAGCCCATCACCGGGATCGAGGCCGCCGCGGCACGGGCCCGCACCCTGCTCGGTACCCCGGTCGACGTGCGCACCCCCGTGCCGCACCGCGCGTTGTTGTTGTCGCACAACGAGAACGACCACGTGCTGCTCGTCGCCGTGCCGCACCTGCTGTTCGACGAGCACTCGCACGGCGTGTACCTCGCCGACCTCGCGGCGCTGCTGCGCGGCGAGGATCCGCCACCCCGTGGCCGGTACCGGGAGTACGCGCTGGAGCAGACCGCGATGCTCGCGGACGGCGCGGCCGTGCGACGGCGGGCCGAAGCCCTGGCTCCTCCGCTGCCGAAGGCGACCTGGCCCAGGGCGCCCGAACGCCGCCGGTACCGGCAGTCCGTCGTGGCCGACCGGTGGTCCGCGGACTGGCTGGACGACGTCGTGCGACGGCTCGCTTCACGCGGCACCACCCTGAACATGGCCTGCACGGCGGCCTGGGCGGCGGCGCTGCACGCGGTGACGAGCGTCGGCGACGTCCGCGTCGGCACGTCGCTGGCCAACCGGGCCGACCCCGCGCACCTGCACACGATCGGCCTGTTCGCCACGATGTCGGTGCTGCGCCTGCCGGTCGCGGACGACGACACCGTCGGCGACCTGCTGGCCAGGGCCCGGCGCACGGCGATGGGGGCGATGGCCGACGCGCACGTCCCGCTGTCCGAGCTGCTGGCGGAACTGCGCGGCGCGCACCCCGGCTTCCGGGCGTCCGGCCTGTACGAGGCGACGCTGGTGTTCGTCGGCCACGGCCAGGCCCTCCCCGCCGGTCCGCGCACGACGCTGCGCGCGGTCGACGGGTTCGACGCCGACGAGGGCCCGCGGCCGGCGTTCCAGCCCGTGCAGCTGGCCGTGCGGCTGGGCGCGGGTGCCGAGGTGCGGCTCGGCTACGACGGCGACCTGCTCGGCGAGGCCGACGCCGCGACGCTGCTGCGGCTGCTCCGGGCGTTCCTGCTCGCCGCTCCCGACCGGACGGTCGCCGACCTGGCGCGGGAGGTGTCCGGTGCCTGACACGCGACTCCCGCGCTGGTGGGACCTGTCCCCCACCGCCGTCCGGGTCCGATCGGCGGTGCGCGCGACAGCGGTCCGGGTCGGCGCCACCGCCGCCGGTGCCTTGACCGCGCTCGGCGTGACCGGCGGGCCGGTGGCCGACGAGGTGCGGGCGCTGGCGGCGATGCGCCACTTCCACCGCGCCGCGCGGAAGGCCCGCGACGACCTGTTCCCCCGCCTGCGCGTGGACCGGCACGGGGTGCCGCTGGTGGTGGGCGACGAGCTGGAGGTGTGGCGGGGCCTGGGTTTCGCGTCGGCCTGGTCGCACGGGTTCACCATGGACCTCACCCGCAGACGCATGGCCGGCACGTCGGGCGCCCTGTTCGGCGGCGCCCCCACCGAGGCCGACGCCCGGCAGCGGCGGATCGGCTTCGCCTTCTACGCGGAGCGGATCGTCGCCGCCCTGCCGCCGGGGCAGCGTGCGCTGCTGGACGCGTACGCCGACGGCGTCAACGCCCTGCTGGACCGCGTCACGCCCTGGGAGCACGCGGTTCTCGGCACCACACCGCACCTGTGGACGGCGCTGGACAGCGTGCTCGTCGTGCAGGACCTGTTCCAGCAGCTCACGGACCCCGGCGAGCACGAGCTGCGGGCCCGGCTGGACGACCTGCTCGGCGAGGGCCGGGGCGCTGCCCTGCTCGCGGGCACGGTCGGCGCCACGACCGCCGTGGACGGCACGCCCCGCTCGGACCCCAAGGGCCTGGACCTGCTGCGCGAGGCCGTCGCCAACGCCGTGTCGGAAGGGCGTGAGCAGGCTCGGCCCGGCGGTCCCGCCCCGGTGCTCGGCTCCAACAGCTGGTCGGTCGGCTCGGTGCTGGCCAACGACGTCCACCTGCCGCTCGGCGTGCCCAACACGCTGTTCTTCGCCCGTGCCGTGGTCGACGGCGACCCGGTTCAGGGCTTCCTGCGGCCGGGCGTGCCCGTGCTCCTCGCCGGCGCGACCCCGTGGCTGGCCTGGGGTCCCACCAGGCTGTGCGGTCGGACGAGCGCCCGGCTGCCCGCGGGATCACCGGGCACCGAGGTGGTCGTGGACGCCGTCGACGACGAGACGGGCACGCGGGTGCTGCTCGCCGAGGCCGGTCCGGTGCTGTCGAACGGCGACGTGCTGCGGTGGCTCGCGCTGGAGCCCGGCGCGGTCGAGTTCGGCCTCTCCGCGCTCCCCCACTGCCGCACCGCCGCACAGGCCTGCGAGGTCGCCGCCGCCGCGGGCTCACCGCCGATCAGCCTGCTGGTCACCGATCGCGAGGGGCACCAGGCGTGGACGGTCGGCGGCCGCGTCCTCGCGCACGACGAGCTGGTGGCCCCGGCCGACGTGCCGCGCGTGCTGGACCCGCCGACCCGAGTGCTGGTCACCGCCAACAACGACCTCGGCGTCCCCGGCCCGGACGGCTCGGTGTCGAGCAACGCCTACCCGCACGACCGCGCCCGCCGCATCGCCGCGCTGGTGCGCCGCTCGACGCCGACGGCGACCGTGCAGTCCGATGTGGACGCTTCGTTCTACGCGCCGTGGCGCGCGGTGTTCCGGCCGTACCTGACCAGGTACCCGGCCGTCGCGGCGGCCGTCGAGGGCTGGGACGGCACGGCGGGCGTGCACGCGACCGGTCTGCACTACCTGGTGCTGCTGCACGGCCTGGTGCGCGGCAAGGTGCTCGCGCCGCTGCGCCCGGTCGTGCCCGCCGACGACCTGTTCGGCCCGGCGGAACTCGGCGCGCTGGACGCCGAACTGGCCCGGCTCGTCGGCGAGGCGTCGCCGGACCTGCTGCCGCCGGGGTTCCGCGACTGGCCGCACCTGCTGCGCTGGTGCGCGCTCGCCGCCACCCGCTACCTGGAGAAGCAGCTCGGCCCCGACGCGCCGTCGCTGCCGTGGGGCGCGGTGAACCGGCTCGGCCTGCGGCACCCGCTCTCGGCCAGGCTGCCCCGGTTGAGCTGGGCGCTCGACCACCCGAACCTGCCGCGCCGCGGCTGCCTCCAGACGGTGGACGCCGCCGCGCCCGGCTTCGGCGCGGCCATGCGCTTCGAGTGCGACCCGGTCGCGCGCCGGTTCCGGGTGAGCTGGCCCGGTGGCCAGTCCGGCGACCCGCTCTCCCCCGGCTACCGCTCGCTGTTCGCCGACTGGGTCGCGGGACGCCTCGTGCCGCTGCCGTTCCCCACGGGAGAGGAGAGGCCATGACGGGCACCGACCTGGTCACCGCGATCCGGCGCAACGCCGAACGGCGTCCGGACCACCCCGTGCTGTCCTGGTTGGACGGCCTGGCCGACCTCGCCGGGGTGCTGACCTCCGCGGAGGTCGACCGGCGGGCGGCTCGGGTCGCCGCGGCCCTGCGTTCCCGCGTGCGGCCCGGCGCCAGGGTGCTGCTGCTGTTCCCTCCCGGTCTGGACTTCGTGCCCGCGTTCGTCGGCTGCCTGTACGCGGGGTGCCTGCCGGTGCCGGTGTACCCGGTGCTCGACGGCGAGGGCCTGGCCGTGATCGGCCGCATCCGGGACGACTGCGGCGCGTCGGCGGCGCTGGTGGCCGACGAGGCGACCGGCGCGGCGGTGGGGCCGCTGGTCGGGCTGCCGGTGGTCCTGCCCGGCGACGACGAGTTCCGCCCCGACGGCCTGGTGGACCTCGGGTCGACCGCGTTCCTCCAGTACACCTCCGGCTCGACGTCGGCGCCCAAGGGCGTCGTCGTGACGCACGGGAACCTCGCCGCGAACCTGGAGACGATCCGGCAGGTCTTCGGCCACGGCCCGGACAGCACGATCGTGAGCTGGCTGCCCGTCTACCACGACATGGGCCTGATCGGGAACGTGCTGCACGCCCTGCGCACCGGCTCCCGCCTGCTGCTGGGCTCGCCGCTGGACTTCGTCCGCGACCCGCTGGCGTGGCCGCGCGCCGTCGCCCGGTACGGCGCGGACACCAGCGGTGGCCCGAACTTCGCCTACGACCTGGTGGTGCGGGCCGTCGAGCGGCACGGGCTGCCGGAGATCGACCTGAGCGGCTGGACCCGCGCCTACTGCGGGGCCGAGCAGGTGAACCGCGGCAGCATGGACCGGTTCGCGCGGACCCTCGCGCCGCTCGGGTTCGACGCCGGGGCGCTCATGCCGTGCTACGGCCTGGCGGAGGCCACGCTGCTGGTCTCGTCGGTCTCCCCCGGCACCGGGGTGAGCGGTGCGGACGTCGTGTCGTGCGGCGCGCCCCGCGACTGCGAGGTGTCCGTTGTGGACGGTCAAGGCGAGCCCGTGGCGCCGGGCGAGGTGGGCGAGGTCGTGCTGGCGGGCGCGTCGGTGTCGCCGGGCTACTGGTCGGCCGACGGGCCGGTCGGCCGGGACGGGAAGTGGCTGCGCACCGGCGACCTGGGTTTCCTGGCGGACGGCGAGCTGCACGTCACCGGCCGGTCCTCGGACGTCCTGGTGGTGCGGGGCCGCAACCACCACCCGTACGACGTCGAGCGGCTGGCCACCACCGAGGTGGCCGCGTTCCGCCCCGGCTGCGTGGCGGCGTTCGCGGTGGACGGGCGGGTGGTCGTCGTCGGCGAGCTGCGCGAGGGCGCGGTGCTCACCCCGGCCGACGCCCAGCGGGCGGCGTCCGCGATCGCCTCGGCCCACGGCGTTCCGGTGGCCGAGGTGCTGGGCGTGCCGCGCGGCGGGGTTCCCAAGACCACCAGCGGGAAGCTCCAGCGCCGTCGGTGCGCCGCGCGGTACCGGGACGGCGCGTACGACGAGCACCGGCGGGTGGACGCGGTGGCGACGACGAGTTCGATCGGCGCGCTGGTCGCCGAGGTCCTCGGCTGGGACCGGGTCGACGACGAGGTGCCGCTGGCCGCGCAGGGCCTGGACTCGGT
>DATMCA010001458.1:0-2314 GCA_035559015.1 Umezawaea sp.
GACTACTGCGGTGTCGTCCGCGACCTCGACCACGCAGGCCCCCGCCCTCGGTCGCCCGGAGACGCTCACCGCGGGCGCCCCCCAGGAACCCGCCACGCGCGGCCTCGTCTTCGCCCAGGCCCAGACCACCGGGCGCTCGCAGGGCGGCAACACCGTCGCGAGGCTCCCCGACGGCAAGAGCCTCCGGTTCAAACCGGGCGGCGAGTACAAGGTGCCGCTCGGAACCAGGATCTTCACGGGAGGCCAGGAACGGCTCGTCCCCCAGCAAGGCGGCACCATCCGGATGCCTGACGGAACCGTGATCCACGTCGTCCCCGAGAACCAGATCGAGACGGACTGACCGGTGGCGAACGCCCGAGGGCCCCGTGCGGATCGCACGGGGCCCTCGGTGTCGTTCAGTCGCGCGTCACACGTCGTAGTACAGGGCGAACTCGTACGGGTGCGGGCGGAGGCGGAGCGGGTCGATCTCGTTCTCGCGCTTGAGGGAGATCCAGGTCTCGATGAGGTCGGGCGTGAAGACGCCGCCCTCCAGGAGGAACTCGTGGTCGGCCTCGAGGCTGTTGAGCACGGCGTCGAGCGTGGCCGGGACCTGCTTGACGTCCTTGGCCTCCTCGGGCGGGAGCTCGTAGAGGTCCTTGTCGATCGGGGCCGGGGGCTCGATCTTGTTCTTCACGCCGTCCAGGCCCGCCATCATCATGGCGGCGAAGGCCAGGTACGGGTTGCCCGACGAGTCGGGGCAGCGGAACTCGATGCGCTTGGCCTTCGGGTTGTTGCCCGTGATCGGGATGCGGACGCACGCCGAGCGGTTGCGCTGGGAGTAGACCAGGCTGACCGGGGCCTCGTAGCCGGGGACCAGGCGGTGGTAGGAGTTCACCGTGGGGTTGGTGAACGCCAGCAGCGACGGCGCGTGGTGCAGGATGCCGCCGATGTAGTGGCGGGCCGTGTCCGACAGGCCGGCGTAGCCGGACTCGTCGTGGAACAGCGGCGCGCCGTCCTTCCACAGCGACTGGTGCGTGTGCATGCCGGAACCGTTGTCGCCGAACAGCGGCTTGGGCATGAACGTGACCGTCTTGCCCTCGGCGTGGGCGCGGTTCTTGATGATGTACTTGAAGAACTGCAGGTCGTCGGCCGCGTGCAGCAGCGTGTTGAACCTGTAGTTGATCTCGGCCTGGCCGGCGGTGCCCACCTCGTGGTGCGCGCGCTCGACGGAGAAGCCCGAGGACTCCAGGTCGAGGACCATCTTGTCGCGCAGGTCGGCGTAGTGGTCGGTCGGGCTGACGGGGAAGTAGCCGCCCTTGTACTTGACCTTGTAGCCCTTGTTGCCGCCCTCCTCGTCACGGCCGGTGTTCCACCAGCCGGAGATCGAGTCGATCTCGTGGAAGGACTTGTTTTCCTTGTTCTCGAACCGGATCGAGTCGAAGATGTAGAACTCGGCCTCGGAACCGAAGAACGCGGTGTCGGCGATGCCGGACTCGGCCAGGTACTGCTCGGCCTTGCGCGCGATGTTGCGCGGGTCGCGGCTGTAGGCCTCGCGGGTGAAGGGGTCGTGCACGAAGAAGTTGATGACCAACGTCTTCTCGATCCGGTACGGGTCGAGGCGCGACGTGGCCAGGTCGGGCAGCAGCAGCATGTCCGACTCGTGGATCGACTGGAAGCCCCGGACCGAGGAACCGTCGAACGCCAAGCCCTCCGCGATCGCGTCCGCGTCGAAGGCCGACACCGGGAGCGTGAAGTGCTGCATCACGCCGGGAAGGTCGCTGAACCGCACGTCGACGAACTTCACGCCTTCGTCGGAGATGTACTTCAGGACCTCGTCGGAATTCTTGAACACCCTCGTCGACTCCTCACGTCTTGAGTGCTGTGCTGTCCGCTAGCCCTGTCGACTTCGAGCGGGCGCGGTCGTACGCCACCACGGGATCGCGGCAGGCCATCGGGGGTGACGCTATGTCGCCGGTGTTGCCCGGTCGTCACTCCGATGTTTCGCCAGTGTTAACGGGGTAGGCACCAGGGGCAAGCCGACCTGCCGGTACTCACCGAGTGAGCACGGCATTACTCTGTAGGTGTGAGCAAATGGACCGGTTCGTGGCTTTCGGGCCCGCGCAGTGTCCTGGAACCGGGAGCGGACTCCGGCGACGGGACCGGCCAGCGCTTCAAGGGTGAACGCCTCGGGCTGCCGCGGAGCGGCCCCGGCTCGATCGCGTCCAGCGGTCGCCGGGCGTTCGCGATCCTCACGGACTTCCTGCTGGCAGCGGGCGTGGCGGGCCTGTTCACCTACCCAGACCTGCCGCTCAACTGGAGCCTGCTGGCCTGGTTC
>DATMCA010001459.1:0-12557 GCA_035559015.1 Umezawaea sp.
CGTGGACCATCTCCTTCACCGAGATCCCGCTGGTGCTCGGCCTGCTCGTGGCGCCGTTCGAGGTGGTGCTGGCCGCGCACGTCGTCGCGGGCGTCGGCACGCTGCTCGGCCGCCGCGTGCTCAACCGCGTCGCCTACAACGCGGGCCTGATGTTCATGGAGATCTCGGTCGCCTTCGCGGTCTCCCACGGCGTCAAGCAGTTCCTCGGCCCCGAGGGCCCCTTCTGGGCGGGCCCGTTCCTCGGCACGATCGCCGTCCCGCTGCTGGCCAGCGTCCTCGGCCTGACCGCGTTGCGGATCATGGGCAAGGGGATGCGGGTCACCGCGAGCCTCCGGCTGGTCGGCCAGACCCTGATCGTCGCCCTGCTGAACACCTCCGCGGGCCTCGTGGCCTACGAGATCGCGTCGACCACCCAGTGGGGCGGCCTGCTGATCGCGCTGGTGTTCGCCGGCATCACCGCCATCTACGTGGCGTACTCGTCCCTGCTGCGCGAGCAGCGCGACCTGGAGGCGCTCAGCGAGGTCTCGCTCCGCGTCGCCCGGTCCGGCCAGAACGCGACCGGCCCGCGCAACGCCCCCGGCCAGGACGAGGACGACGACGAGGACGACGAGTGGCAGCTCATCGCGGAACGCATCCGCGAGCAGCTCAACGCCAACCGCGTCGTCCTGCGGCTGCGCACCGACCCGCAGGAGCCGATGCGGACGCTGGTCGCCGGTGACCCGCTGCCGGACGGCATGCGCGAGGCCGACTCCCGCGTGGTCCGCGAGGACCCGATGCTCCAGCTCCCCGGCACGCACGTCCGCTACTTCCGGGTCGTCGACTCGAACGAGGACGTCACCGAGGCACTGGCCCGCCGCGACGCGCAGGAGGCGCTCGTCGTGCCGTTGCGCGGCGCGACCCAGCTGCTCGGCGCCGTCGAGGCCCACGACCGGCTCAGCCGGTGGCGCGGCTTCGGCAAGGCGGACATCCAGCTGCTCCGCACGCTCGCGAGCCACCTCGCCACCGCCGTCGACAACCGCAGGCTGCTCGCCCGCCTGCGCCACGACGCCTACCACGACCCGCTGACCGGCCTGCTCAACCGCGCGGGCTTCCGCGAGGCCGCGGCCGAACCGCTCCGCGAGCACACCGGCGCCGTCGTCCTGCGGATAGACCTGGACGTCCTGTCGACCGTGTCCGACGCGCTCGGGCAGGCCTGGGGCAACCGCATGGTCGTCGCCGCGGGCCGCAGGCTGCGCGACGAGCTGGGCCCGGAGGTCTCCCTCGCCAGGTTGGAGGGCGGCATGTTCGCCGCGCTCCTGGTCGACCGCAAGGCCGACAAGGCCCAGGAGATCGCCGAGGTGCTCCGCTCGGCCCTCTCCGTGCCGTACCCCGTCGACCGCCTCACCGTCGAAGCCAGCGCCGTCGTCGGCTACGTCTCGACGGACGAGTCCGAGGACGACCCGGACGTCGACGTGCTGCTGCAACGCGCCGACGTGGCCGTCCGCGCGACCAGCGAGGCCGAGCCGGTGCGGTCGTACGTGCCGAGCATGGGCCAGATCTTCCTGCGCCGCTTCCAGTTGGTCACCCAGTTCCGCCAGGCGCTGGAGAGCGGCCAGATCTCCGTGCACTACCAGCCGAAGGTGGCCCTCCCGAGCCGCCAGGTCGTCGGCGCGGAAGCCCTGGTCCGCTGGAAGCACCCCGAGTTCGGCCGCGTCGACCCGGACGAGTTCGTGCCCGCCGTCGAGGCCACCGGCCTGGTCGACGTTCTCACCGACTTCGTCATGGACAAGGCCCTGGAACGCGTCCGCCGCTGGATGGACCGCGGCCTGCGCATGTCCATCGCCGTCAACCTGTCCGTGCGCACCCTCGCCGACGAGGAGTTCCCGGACCGCGTCGCCAAGGCCCTGGAACACCACGACGTGCCGCCCCAGCTGCTCACGTTCGAGCTGACCGAGTCCGGCGTCATGGCCGACCCGGAACGCGCCCTCCCGGTGCTCCGCAGGCTCCACGCGCTCGGCGTCGTGCTCGCCGTGGACGACTTCGGCACCGGCTACTCGTCGCTCGCGTACCTCCGCCAGCTGCCGGTGGACGAGGTCAAGATCGACAAGAGCTTCGTCCTCGGCATGGGCACGGACCTCGGCGACATGGCCGTCGTCCGCTCGATCGTCGAACTCGGCCACTCGCTCGGCCTCACCGTCGTGGCCGAGGGCGTCGAGGACGACGCGGCGCGCGACCAGTTGGTCAGCATGGGCTGCGACATCGCCCAGGGCTACCTGATCTCCCGCCCGCTGTCCGAGGAGCGCTTCGAAGCCTGGCTGGGAGCGCGAACGGTGCAGGTCAGGGGAGCCCGCGATGAGACGGTGCTCACCCTCGTGCACTAGAGGGACCCCCCGATTTCCCTTCGGGGGGACCCATTGTGTAGAGTTCTTCTTGCCCCGCAAGGAGCAAGTGCCCCAATAGCTCAGTCGGTAGAGCGTTTCCATGGTAAGGAAAAGGTCTACGGTTCGATTCCGTATTGGGGCTCCACAACCCGGCCGCGGTGCAGAGCAGTAAGCACCGCGGCCGAGTCGTGTAAAGCGGTGTAGCTCAGTTGGTAGAGCAAGCGGCTCATAATCGCTGTGTCGCCGGTTCAAGTCCGGCCACCGCTACACAGGTTGGGTGGGGTGTGCTGGCGGAGAGCGCCAGCCATACCTGTTCCGCACCACACTGGGGGCCCAGCCCCCAGACCCCGGCCAGGGGGCAAGCCCCCTGGACCCCCGAGTGGTCGCCTTCGCCGGTGGCCTCGCGGAATCCGGTGGGCGGTCTCGTTGTTGAGGCCTTCTGCCGTGTCAGGATCCCCGCCAGGGTGGTAAGCCCGCTCTGGTCGCCCAGTTGGGTCGGGGCTGTCGAGCTCTAGGAAGGCAAGGCCGTGGCTGCAACCGACGTACGTCCGAAGATCACTCTCGCGTGCGAGGAGTGCAAGCACCGGAACTACATCACCAGGAAGAACCGTCGGAACGACCCCGACCGCCTGGAGATCAAGAAGTTCTGCCCGAACTGCAAGACCCACCGCGCGCACAAGGAAACCCGCTGACACCAGCGTTTCCCGTGAGTTCTCGAAGAGGCCGTCCCCATCCGGGGGCGGCCTCTTCGCGTAACCTGCCCCGGTGGCACTGGACCAATCGTTCATCGGACGTACCTACCCCCCGTCACCCGCGTACGAGGTGAGCCGGGAGAAGATCCGCGAGTTCGCCGACGCGGTGGGCGAGCAGAGCGAGATCCACCGCGACCCGGAAGCCGCCAAGGCAGCGGGCTACGCCGACGTGATCGCCCCACCCACCTTCGCGATCCTCGTGTCGATGAAGGCCAACGAGGTCCTGATCATGGACCCCGAGTTGGGCCTCGACTACACCCGCGTCGTGCACGGCGACCAGACGTTCGCCCACCACCGCCCGATCCAGGCGGGCGACCGCCTGGTGGTGACGACCCACGTCGACGCCATCAACTCCCGCATGGGCAACGACATCGTCTCGGTCCGCGCGGAAATCAGCACGGAAAGCGGCGAACAGGTAACCACCGCCCGCTCGACCCTCGTGGCCAGGGGCACCGCAGCCACGGAGGACCAGCCATGATCCGCGCGGAAGACGTAGCAGTGGGCGACCAACTGCCCCCACTCACCTTGACGATCACCCGCGCAGACCTCGTCCGCTACGCCGGCGCCTCACTCGACTTCAACCCGATCCACTGGAACGAACGCTTCGCCCAGGAAGTAGGACTGCCGGGCGTGATCGCCCACGGCATGCTCACCATGGGCATGGCGGTACGCGTGGTCACCAACTGGACCGGCGACCCGGGCGCCGTGGTCGAGTACGGAGTCCGCTTCGGCAGGCCGGTACCAGTACCCGACAACGCCGAAGGCGCCCTGGTAGAGGTAACCGCAAAGATCGCCAAGGCCCTGGAAGACGGCACCTTCAAAATCGCCATCACAGCCACCTACGACGGCAAATCAGTGCTAGGCGGCGCAACCGCCCGCGTACGCCTCCCGTAGACACGCAAGGCGACCACCAAGCAAGCACCAAGCCAGAGGCCACTGACAAGCTCCCACGAGCCTGCCAGTGGCCTCTGGCACACAAACACACCTGGGCTTGGCCAACCCACCACCTACGCGACGCACAGCCACGGAACGTGGCCGATTTGACTTGGGGATTTGAGCCTTGAAATTGACGATCGGGCAGGCTTTCAGACCTGCCCTTTTTGCCCGATCAAAGGCTCAAATTAGGGGCCCCCAAGTCAAATCGGCCACCCACGCTGGAAGCCACTGACACCCCTGGCCGACCACACGCGCTCCGGACTTCGCCCACCACACCCGTTCCGACCTTCGCGCCGCACACGCACTCCGGCAGCTACGGGCCCACCCGCGAGCCACAGCCCCCACCCCCTCAAAACCCACTGCACAAAGCCGTACTAAAAGCCCCAGCCCCCGTAGCCGACTTCTTCTCCACCCCGTCCACCGTGATCCGACAAGCCACAACCCCACCCTCAGCCGGCGCCGTCACCGTCAACGTCCCCCCTCCCAACAACCCCTTCACTTTCATCTCCTTCCTCCACGGCAACGACGTCACAGCCTCCTGACCAGTCCCCCCACCGAACGTCGAGTACACGACCGACGCCCCAGCGGCGTCCCCGGACACCTCGTACACCACCACGTGCTCCCGATCGGCATCCGACACCGCCGCCCCGAACAGCGCGGTCCACAGCACGCACACCACCAACCCGATCACCGACAGCACGGCCCCGGCGATCGCCAGCCCGCGGTTGTTCGCGATCCCCTTCGAGGCCCGCGTCACCCCCACGACCGACAGCACCAACCCCACGATCACCAGCGGCCAGGCCACCACGCCGATGATCGGTATGAAGCTGAACAGGAACCCGACCAGCCCGAGCACGAACCCGGCCGTCCCCACTCCGTTGCGCGGTTGAACGACGAGCTGGGGCTGAAAGATCGGCACGCTCATGAACGTCTCCCAAGAACCGGCGATACGACTGAACGGACCATCGCGCTAGTCCGACTGCCGGTTACTCCGTTCACCCGTTCAGGGAAGTGAAGAGCCCACCGCACGGTCTACGCGGTGGGCTCTCGACGACGACGGGAACTACTCGACCTCGCCCAGCAGATCGGCCATCCGGGTCACGCCCTCGACCAGGTCGTCGTCGCCCAGCGCGTACGACAGCCGCAGGTACCCCGGCGTCCCGAACGCCTCGCCGGGCACCACCGCCACCTCCGCGTGCTCCAGCACCAGCGCCGCCAGCTCCACCGAACTCCCGATCACCGAACCCCGCAGCGACTTCCCGATGAGCGCCTTCACCGACGGGTACACGTAGAACGCGCCGCGCGGTGTGGGGCACTCCACTCCCGGAATCGCCGACAGCATCGACACGATCGTCCGCCGCCGCCGGTCGAACGCCTCGCGCATCGCGTGCACGGCGTCCAGCGACCCGGAAACGGCCTCCAGCGCGGCCCTCTGCGACACGTTGGCCACGTTCGACGTCAGGTGCGACTGGAGGTTCGACGCCGCCTTGATCACGTCCGCGGGCCCGATCAGCCAGCCGACCCGCCAGCCGGTCATCGCGTACGTCTTCGCCACGCCGTTCACCACGATCGTCTGACCGGCCGCCGCGGGCACCACCGCGGGCAGCGACACGGCCTCGGCCCCGTCGTAGACCAGGTGCTCGTAGATCTCGTCCGTCACCACCCAGATCCCGTGCTCCACGGCCCACTCACCGATCGCGACGACCTCCGACCGCGAGTACACCGATCCCGTCGGGTTCGACGGCGAGCACAGCAGCAACACCTTCGTGCGCGGCGTCCGAGCCGCCTCCAGCTGGTCCACCGTCACCAGGTAGTCGGCGGACTCGTCCGCCGTGACCTGCACCGGAACCCCGCCCGCGAGCGTGATTGCCTCGGGGTACGTGGTCCAGTACGGCGCGGGCAGCAGCACCTCGTCGCCGGGGTCGACGATGGTCGCAAACGCTTGGTAGACGGCCTGCTTGCCGCCGTTGGTGATCAGCACCTGGCTAGCGGAGACCTCGTAGCCGGAGTCGCGGAGCGTCTTGGCCGCCACGGCCTCGCGCAGCTCGGGCAGGCCCGCTGCGGGCGTGTAGCGGTGGTTGCGGGGGTCGGCGCACGCGGCCTGGGCCGCGGTGACGATCTTCTCCGGGGTCGGGAAGTCGGGTTCGCCCGCCCCGAAGCCGATCACCGGGCGGCACGCGGCCTTGAGGGCCTTCGCCTTCGCGTCGACCGCGAGGGTGGCGGACTCGGCGATCCCGCCGATCCGCTTCGACACCCTGGATCGGGGAGAACTGCTGGTCGAGGTGGTCGTCTCAGGCGTTGGCATGGCCACCATCGTGGCAGACCGCGCCGGTTTCGCGGCCCTCGCACGCGCGCCGTCCCGAGGTGTGGGTAGGCTGTCGCCTGACAGTCCAGTCAGTGCGCTGACCGGGGCAGTTGGAGTGTGCGGGTGTTCGTGCCGTATGCTTCCGGACTTGGAAGTCCAACCAGGTGCCCCATGGGTAGCTATGGGGAGGCTGGAAGGCGTCCAAAGCCAGGGACAGCGGGTGGGTCCCAAAGGGGCGTAGCTCAATTGGCAGAGCAGCGGTCTCCAAAACCGCAGGTTGCAGGTTCAATTCCTGTCGCCCCTGCGTCGAAATGCACGGCGAGTGGAGGACGGCATGAGCGACGACCGCGAGCAGGATCAGCCGGAGGAGCGCGAGAGCGCGGCTCGGCCGGTCACCGCTGCGGCCCGGCGTGAGCGTCGTGCTTCCGCCCGTCCGGCTTCCCGCAAGGACGACGCCAAGAAGGTGTCCAAGTCCGAGGAGGACGAGGACGCGGCGTCGAAGAAGGGCCGTGCCACGCGGGCCCGGGACGCCCAGGAGAAGCGGCCTTCGCTGATCTCCAGGGGTTTCCGCTACATCCGCGAGGTCGTCAGCGAGCTGCGCAAGGTCATCTGGCCGACGCGCAAGCAGCTCGTCACGTACACCGGGGTCGTGTTGGTCTTCGTGACCTTCATGGTCGCCCTCGTGTACGGCCTGGACGTTGGCTTCGGCTGGGCCGTGTTCGAGCTGTTCGGCTGAGCCGAACCGCCCCGGCCCCGCTGAGGTGGCCGAACACGTGATGCACGAAAGGAAGCGAGACCCGCAGTGACCTCCGAGAACGGCGTTGACGCCCACGAGCTGACCGACCTGACCGACGAAGAGGTGTTCGCGGCCGTTCAGGACGGCGACTCCGTGCACGTCGAGCCGGTTGGTGAGCTGGAGGACACCGAGGAGTCCGCGACCGACGAGGTCGACGGTGACGACGCGACCGACGCCGAGCCCGAGTCGGGCGGCGACGTCGAGTCGGTGGATGACGAGGCGGCGGCTGCCGAGCTGCCCGACATCCACGCCGAACCCGCCGACCCGGTGGCCGAGATGCGCGACGCACTCCGTGCGGCGCCCGGCTACTGGTACGTCGTGCACTCGTACGCCGGGTACGAGAACAAGGTCAAGACGAACCTCGAAACGCGCATCCAGACGCTCGACATGGAGGACTACATCTTCCAGGTCGAGGTGCCGACCGAGGAAGTCACCGAGATCAAGAACGGCCAGCGCAAGCAGGTGCAGCGCAAGGTGCTGCCCGGCTACATCCTGGTCCGCATGGAGCTCAACGACTCCTCGTGGAGCGCGGTGCGCAACACGCCGGGCGTGACCGGCTTCGTGGGCGCGACCTCCAAGCCCTCCCCGTTGACCATCGACGAGGTCCTGAAGTTCCTCCTCCCGCAGGTGGAGCCGAAGGCGGCCGAGGGCAAGAAGTCGGCGTCCGGCCCGGCCAAGTCCACCATCGAGGTCGACTTCGAGGTCGGCGAGTCGGTCACCGTCATGGACGGCCCGTTCGCGACGCTGCCCGCGACGATCAGCGAGGTCAACGCCGACGGCCAGAAGCTGAAGGTCCTGGTGTCGATCTTCGGTCGCGAGACCCCGGTCGAGCTGTCGTTCAGCCAGGTTTCCAAGATCTGATCGATCCCCTCGGGGATCGTCGGCCACGCTGCGGCTGGCAGGGCCGCGCGCGGACACTGCAATAACAGGAAGTATTGAGATGCCTCCCAAGAAGAAGAAGCTGTCAGCGATCATCAAGCTGCAGATCAAGGCCGGTATGGCGAACCCCGCCCCGCCGGTCGGCCCCGCGCTGGGTCAGCACGGCGTCAACATCATGGAGTTCTGCAAGGCCTACAACGCCGCGACCGAGTCGCAGCGTGGCACCGTCGTGCCGGTCGAGATCTCCGTGTACGAGGACCGCACGTTCGACTTCAAGCTCAAGACCCCGCCCGCCGCGAAGCTGCTCCTCAAGGCCGCAGGCGTCGAAAAGGGTTCGGGCGAGCCGCACCGCGTCAAGGTCGCCAAGGTGACCATGGCCCAGGTCCGCGAGATCGCCGAGGGCAAGATGGTCGACCTCAACGCCACGAACATCGACCAGGCCGCGAAGATCATCGCCGGCACCGCCCGTTCCATGGGCATCACGGTCGAAGGCTGATCCACCAAATACACCGCAGTACGTGGGAGAGCTCAGCGCAGCTCGCACCACAACTGATCCACTGAGTTAGGGAACAGACATGAAGCGCAGCAAGGCCTACCGTCAGGCCGCCGAGCTGGTTGACCGTGAGCGGCTGTACTCGCCGCTGGAGGCAGCCAAGCTCGCCAAGGAAACTTCCAAGGTGAAGCTCGACGCGACCGTCGAGGTCGCCATCCGCTTGGGCGTCGACCCTCGCAAGGCCGACCAGATGGTCCGCGGCACCGTGAACCTGCCGCACGGCACCGGCAAGACCGCTCGCGTCATCGTTTTCGCGACCGGCGACAAGGCGACCGAGGCTGAGGCCGCGGGCGCCGACGCCGTCGGTTCGGAAGACCTGATCGAGCGCATCCAGGGTGGGTGGCTCGACTTCGACGCCGCCATCGCCACCCCCGACCAGATGGCCAAGGTCGGTCGCATCGCCCGCATCCTCGGCCCGCGTGGCCTGATGCCGAACCCGAAGACCGGCACCGTGACGCCCGACGTCACCAAGGCGGTCCAGGACATCAAGGGCGGCAAGATCAACTTCCGGGTCGACAAGCAGGCCAACCTGCACCTCGTCATCGGCAAGGCGTCGTTCGACACCGAGAAGCTGGTCGAGAACTACGCGGCCGCGCTCGACGAGGTCCTCCGCGCCAAGCCCTCCGCCGCGAAGGGTCGGTTCCTGAAGAAGGTCACCGTCTCGACGACGATGGGCCCCGGCATCCCGGTCGACCCGAACCGCACGCGCAACCTGCTGGTCGACGAGGTCTGATCGACTCGCGAGCTTGAAGGAGCCCCCGGCGACCTGGTCGCCGGGGGCTTTCGCGTTGTCAGCCCGTCACGCAGTCGGCGGGCTCGGCCGTGTAGTCGGAGATGATCCACGTCTTGTTCACCTGCTGGGTCAGCACGAACGCACCGAGGCGCGGCCCACCCGTCACGAACAGGTCCTTGCACGAGCTGACCTCGACGGTCGTGGTCAGCGGCTCCTTGTACATGGACTCCGGGAACGCGGGCTGCTCGTACGCCGAGACGTCCAGGACCTTCGCCTTCAGCGCCCGCACCGCCGCACCGCAATCGGGTGCCGAGAACGCCGTGGTGAACTTCTGCTTGGCCCGCCCGTCCTCGGCGAACAGGTTGCAGGCCTGCACGTCGGACCCCTGCGACACGTGCTTGTAGAAGATGCCCACCGTTCCCTGGGTCCCGTAGGCCTTGAGCGGCGCGATGATGTTGCCCTTGGTGCCACCGCTGTCGTTCGCCACGTCGCCGGGGTCGTCGCCTCCGCCGAACCACTTGTTGTACCCGTAGTTCGCCAGCAGCAGCAGGATCAGCAGCATCACCAGCCACCGCACCAGCTTGCTGCTCAGGATGATCTGCCACACGGGCTTCGGTTCGGGCTTCACGTACACGGTCTGGATGGGCGGCGGCACCGCGGGCGGCTGGGAAGCGGGCCCGACCTGCCCCGGCGGCAACGCCAGTGGCCCTTGTCCCTGCTGCGCCTGCTGGAACTTCTGGTAGTCCTGGAAGCGTTGGAACTCCTGGAACTGCCGCAGCTGCTCCGGATCGATCTCCGCAGGCGGCTGCGGTCCGTTCCCTGTGCTGCCCGTGCTGTCCGTCACCCGTACATCATGCCGCCTCGATTTGGAGCCGCGACCGCCCATCGGCTACCGTTGGGTTGTTCCACCAAAGACCGCCGGTCTTCCCGCAAGGGAACGAAGGCCCCGTTGCAATGGGGGCGGCCCGCGCAGGAGGACGAGGAAGCATCCCAGTCGCGGTTCGCCGTGTCTGAAGATTCACGCCCCGTGCCGCTCTGCGCCGGGGCGTTTTTGTTGTTTCGGGACCTCTCAGGCCGCGGTAACACCCAGCCCAGAGAGGAGGCGATCATGGCGAAGCCCACCAAGGTGTCGGCCGTCGCCGAGATCACGGAGAAGTTCCGTGGCAGCTCGGCAGCAGTCATCACTGAGTACCGTGGCCTCTCCATGGCGCAGCTCACCACGCTGCGTCGCGCTCTCGGCACGGGCGCCACGTACACCGTCTCGAAGAACACGCTGGTCAAGCGTGCCGCTCAGGACGCCGGCGTGGAGGGCCTCGAAGCCCTCCTCATCGGCCCCACCGCCATCGCCTTCATCGAAGGTGAGCCGGTTGACGCGGCCAAGACCCTGCGCGACTTCGCGAAGGACAACAAGGCCCTGGTCATCAAGGGCGGCTACATGGATGGCCGCTCCCTCTCGGTGGACGAGGTCACCCGCATTGCGGACCTCGACTCCCGTGAGGTGCTGCTCGCCAAGCTGGCGGGCGCGATGAAGGGCAACCTGTCGAAGGCTGCGGGCCTGTTTGCCGCCCCCGCCTCCCAGGTCGCCCGCCTGGCCCAGGCACTTGCGGACAAGCGCGCCGCGGAGGGGTCTTCGGACGCCGCCGCTCCCGCCGCTGACGCCGCAGAGCCCGCCGAGAGCTGATCACACACCCAAGCACTCGCGTCCCCTGACCGGGGCGTGCATATCGAAAGGACCGCCACCATGGCGAAGCTCAGCAACGACGAGCTGCTCGACGTCTTCAAGGAGATGACCCTCCTGGAGCTGTCCGCGTTCGTGAAGCAGTTCGAGGAGACCTTCGAGGTCACCGCCGCCGCCCCCGTCGCCATCGCGGGCCCCGCCGGCCCCGGTGCCGCGGCCGCCGAGGTCGAGGAGCAGGACGAGTTCGACGTCGTCCTGGAGTCCGCCGGTGACAAGAAGATCCAGGTCATCAAGGTCGTCCGCGAGGTCGTCTCCGGCCTCGGCCTGAAGGAGGCCAAGGAGCTCGTCGAGTCCGCTCCCAAGGCCATCCTGGAGAAGGTCGCGAAGGACGCCGCCGAGGCCGCCAAGGAAAAGCTCGAGGCTGCCGGCGCCAAGATCACCGTCAAGTGATCTAGCACGCTGCGACAAAAAGGCGGGTGTCCTCTGGACACCCGCCTTTTTGCTGCGCAACCACAACAACACCCACCCCAAGACCCACCCGGCCCGCCAGGCCCCCACGCCGGGTTCCGCCTCACCGGCAGTCGACAGCCCCTGGCCCGAACCCAGCCCAGGCCCACCGGCAGTCGACGCCTCTCCGGCTTCAAGCCGGCCTTGGCCTCACCGGCGTTCAATGGCCCCCGGCCTCAACTCGCTCCCGGTCTCACCGGCGGCCAACGGCCCCCGGCCTCAACCCATCCCCGGCCTACTGGCAGCCGACGGCCCCGGCCTCAACTCGCCCCCAGCCTTCCGGCAGCCGACGGCCCCCCGGCCCCAACTTGCCTCCGGCCCTCCGGCAGCCAACGGCCCCCGGCCTCAACCCAGCCCCGTACCCAACCCGCGCCCACTTCTTTTAGAACCCTTTCCCCCGGCCGCACCCCGATTTTTAGCGCACGCCGTGGCTCTTTCGTCTTGTCAAGGCATCTTTCCCGCCTTGACAAGACGAAAGAGCCATCGAGATAATCGCGCGATCGGGGTGAGGTCCGGACCACCCAA
The DNA here is from genome assembly GCA_035559015.1 of Umezawaea sp. Lineage (GTDB taxonomy): Bacteria > Actinomycetota > Actinomycetes > Mycobacteriales > Pseudonocardiaceae > Umezawaea. The sequence goes on from DATMCA010001459.1 coordinate 12,025, forward strand.
AGCAAAACCGGGGTCCCCCGAACGTGAGAACCCCCCGATTCACACGCTAGCCCTCGGGTCCGACAATTCCCGAAGCTCGCCCGAGTAGTCCTCTCGTCGCTGGTTACGGCTCTGTGGCTTGTGCTGGGTCGATGGATCCCGCACTGGCGAGGTCTGCGAGCGCGATGCCAGGGGTGGCGCTCCCGATCGCAGCGGCCGCGTCGGGGTTCATGGGGTGCAGAAGGCGGGGATGTGCAACCTCCCCACCCCGCTCGCGCAATTATTTCAATGCCTCCTTTTCTTTGTCAAGGCGGGAAAGATGCCTTGACAAAGAAAAGGAGGCACGAAGGCGCTTCGGATCGGGGTGGCGGGGGAAGTGCGGTCGTCGCAAGCAGGTGGGCAGTAGGCCAGCGCGTCTCGAACCGCAGTGGGCAGGCCAGTCGGACCCGCAAGGCGACGAGGGCGAGGAAGTTCGCAAGTCCGTGCGGGACAAAGGATGGAACGCTCGTCGAGAGTCGAGAGTCGAGAGTCGAGAGTCGAGAGTCGAGAGTCGA
>DATMCA010001460.1:0-7018 GCA_035559015.1 Umezawaea sp.
CCGGTTTCGCCGCGGCGGTGCCCGGCTGGACCACCAAGACCGACGGGGAGTGGTTCGCCGAGCTGCTCGGGATCGACCCGACCGTGCTGGAGGGGGTGCCGAACGCGGACGGCACCGACCGCCGCGACGCGCGGGCCGCACACACTGCGCTGTGGCCCGCGACGTGGGGCAACCACCTGCGGGCACTGCTGAGCGGTGTGCTCACCCCCGACCAGATCGAGGAGACCCGGCGGTTCTTCCTCGCCAACGTGTCCGGCCGGGGCCCGCTGCCCGCGGTGAAGATCGGCCGCCAGCCGTACGGGATCCTGCCGACGACCGTGTTCTCCCGGCTCGCCTTCCCGACCACCGCAACGCACCGGACCGCGCTGAACGCGGTCCTGAAGGCGATGGCCCAGCAGTGGGACGCCGCCGTGGAGCACGTCGCCAACCTCGACGAGCCCGGCGCCGACCGGCACCAGGCACTGCTGGACATCCTCGCGCTGCACCCGACGTCGGCCGAGTACCGCTTCCGCTACGGGCAGAGCGCGGCGACCGTCGAGGACCTGGCCCCGCTCACCGAACCCGTGCGCGCGCTGCTGGCCCGGTTGGGCGCGCCGGACACGGATCCCGACCTGGTGCGGGGGCTGTTCGCCGACGCGGCCGAGTCGCTGGTCGCCCCGGTGGTCGACGACCGGCCGCTGTCCGAGACGGACCGGATCCGGCCGTACACCGCGGATGGCCGCGACTACCTGACCTGGCTCGCCGAGAGCGACCTGGCGACCATCGGCGGCGAACTGGGCTTCGCCGACGACGTGCCGCCCTCGGCGCTGCTGTACCTGCTCGCCCGGCACGCGGTCCTGCTGGCGTCGACCGGATCCGTGCCGCCGGAACTGGTCGAGGCGCTCACCATCCTGGCCGGGCTGCCGACCGCGAAGCTGGAACGGGTGTTCGCCGAGCACCTCGACTGCGCTGGCTACCGCCTCGACGCGTGGCGGCTCGGGCTGGTCAACGAGCGGCTGGCCGAGCTGCGGTACGGCCCGGAGGGCACCGGCCAACCGGTCCGCGGCGTGCACCTCGGCGCCTACGGATGGTTGGAGCACGTCGACCGCAACACCGACCCCGTGGACATGGTCACCGTCCCCGCGGACCTCACCCCGGTGTTCGGCACCGGCCAGATCCCGCACGACCGCAAGAACGCCGGGCACGTCCACACCCCGTCACCGGCCCACGCCAGGACCGCCGCGGTGCTGCGGGCCGGTTACCTCGCGAACGCCGACGCCGACAAGCCGAACGCGTTCGCCGTGAACCTCAGCTCAGAACGCGTCCGGGTCGCGCTGACCATCGCGGACGGGATGCGCCAGGGGCAGTCGCTCGGCGCGCTGCTCGGCTACCGGTTCGAGCGCGGGCTGCACGACCGCGACGCCGGGCTCGACGAGTTCATCGCCGGGCTGCGCCTGAAGTTCCCCCTGCGCGCCAACAAGATCGAGGAGACCGCCCCGAAGCCGGACGACCCCGACGTGCCGACGAGCATCGAGCAGGTCGAGGCCCGCAACGTGATCGACGGACTCGCCCTGCTGCGGCACGTGAACGCGCTGAGGGACTCCGCCCCGCCGGGCGCGGAACACCCGGACGACTACCCGTTCGGGTTCGACGACCTGAACGACGCGACCACGACCCAGATCGGCCACATCCGCGCCGAGGTGAACGGTCTGCGCAACGCGCTGGACGCCGTCGCCGACGTGGCCGTCGCCGAAGGCGCCCACCAGGCTTTGCAGGGCAACACCGAACGCGCGTCGGCCGCGCTCGACGCGTACGCCAAGGAAGGGCTCCCGCCCGCGCCGTCGGTGGTGGAGACACCGCGCAGCGGAACCACCCTCACGCACCGGTTCGCCCTTCAGCTCACCCCCGGCCTCGACCCGGACCACGGCGCGCCGGCGTTCGGCCACAACAAGCCGCGGGCGCAGGCCGAGCCCGCGGTCGACGACTGGCTGCCCTCGGTGCTGCCGAAGCCGTCGAACGTCGTGGCGCTCGTCTCCTGGCACGACGACGAGGGCGACCGGCACACCCGCACGGTCACCCAGGCGGAGACCGGGCTGTCGCCGATCGACCTGCTGTGGGCGCTGCGGCCCGCCGACCAGGCCGCGATGACCGACCTCGACGACCGGGTCCTCGGCGTCGTCATCGAGGACGAGCACCCGAGGCCGGATTTCGAGCTGCACATCGAGTACACCACCCGCGTCGAGGGCAAGGTCACCTTCTTCGAGGTCTCGCCCCTGGTCGCGGCGGTGCGCACGCTCCTGACCACCTCGCGGCCGCTGCGCCAGAGCGACCTCGTGCCCGCGGCGGGCACCACCGCCGTGGACCGCGCCGCGGACGACGCCGTGTCGCTGCCGAAGAAGCGCCCGGTCGCCGTGCTCGCGTCCCTCGACGCCCTCGCCGCGGACGTCGCCGACCTCACCGGTGACCTCGGCCGGCTCTACCCGGAAGGCGCACCGCCCGCGCGCGACGCCGTGCTCAACGGGATCGACACGTTCCTGACCAGGTACGCGCGGTTGGCGGTGACCGCGAGCGGGTTCGGTCTGGTGCGCAGCGGCTGGGGCGAACTGGCGCAGTGGCGGGGCGGGGTGTTCGCCGACCTGCTGGCCGCGGTCGCGACGCTCGCCGAACGGATGGCGGCCCCGCTCGCCGAGGCGAACGCGCTGCTCGACCAGTACGACGACCTGCCGAACTCGACGCCCAACGAGCCTCGGTTCCAACTGCTGGAGAAGGCGGAACGGATCCTCACCACCAAGCCGGGACCGCGCACGACCACCCCGTCCCAGATGCGCACCCGCGTCCGCAACCTCCGGAACACCTTCGCGGGCGAGGTCAACGGGCTCACGCAGGTGGCGAGCACCGACAAGACGACCCTGCGCGACCTGCTCGGCGAGGTCGCGCAGCGCGTGCCGCCCGCCGAGTTCGATCCTCAAGGCCTCGACCTGACCCCGTTCCGGGACCGGATCGTCGCGTTCGGGGCGGACCTGGTGGTACGGGCCCGAAAGCTGGCCGACGAGCTGGCCTCGCGGCGTGCCGCTGCGGTGAACGCGCTGGCGCTGTACGACACGGCCGGCAACGGGCCGGACCGGGTCCGCGCCGGGACCGACGCGCTCAAGGCGCTGCTCGGCGAGGACGTCCTGTCTGTGCCCGAGTTCACCCCGCCCTCGACGGTCGTCCAGCAGTGGCGCAAGGCGCTCGCCGACAGCGACAAGCTGGTCGCGCACCTCAAGCCCGCCAGGGACTTCCCGGTCGACGACTGGCTGGCCGGGATGGCACGGGTTCGGGACAAGCCGAGGCTGTGGGAGCAGACGGGTCTGCTCGCCGACGCGCTGCTCGGGCCCGGCGGACCGCTCGGCATCGGCGCGCCCGACTGGGCGGAACCGCAGCTGTCCCCGGTCCAGCTGCCCTACGTGCCGAAGGACCACTGGCTCGGCCTGGAGTTCGCGAAGGACCCGGACCTGCCCGACCAGCTCGACGAGGACCGGCTGCTGTTCACCGCCCACTACGCGACCAACCTCAACGGCAACCAGCAGTGCGGGCTCCTGCTGGACGAGTGGACCGAGGTGATCCCCGCGGAACGGGAGACCACCGGCGTCGCCGTGCACTACAACGGGCCGGACTCCGAACCGCCGCAGGCGATGCTGCTGGTCGTGCCGCCGGTGCGGGTGGCGGGCGGGCAGTGGGCGACCACCGACCTGGTCGACGCGATCACGGAGACGTTCGAGCTGGCGAAGACCCGCGCGGTCGAACCGGCGCACGTGGGCGCGACGGCGTTCGCGCACCTGCTGCCCGCGGCGGTGCTGCCCGCGACACCGGGGGACACCGGCGAACCGCACACCGACCTCGCTCAAGCCAACCTGCGGTGGAGGACAGTCCGATGACCGACCCCGGCCCCACGTGGAACCGGCTGGAGGGCCGCCCGCGCACCACCGAGTTCGTCCGCGCGCTTCGCGCGGAGGTCCGGGACCCGCTGTGGCTGCTCACCCGACAGTGGCAGCTCGGCGAGTTCCGCGGCACCGACGGCGGTTCTCCGGTGACCATGACGTACTCGGTCGCGCAGTCGCGGCCCAGCCGGTTCCGGCCGTTCGGCGGCCCACCGGAGGACCTGCCGACCAACCGTCCACTGGAGACGGTCGCGGAACGGCGGCGGATCGCGTTCACCTACGGCACCGAGAAGATCTCCTTCGACCTGCGGCTGCTGATCGGCCACCGCTGGTTCAAGCTGTTGGGCAGGCTGGGTCTCCTCGGCCACGTGCTGAAGTACGAGGAGCAGTACGCGAAGAAGTACCCGATCAAGCTGCCGACGGCGGCCGACGTGACCCAGCGCGCCAACCCGGCGGTCTGGGCCGCGATGCAGGCGGTCGCCGGGCGCCGAATGGACGGGTACGACCTGTACCTCCACCTGAAGGGCGGCGGCGACGCCGACGCGGGCATCAACACCATCCCGATCCTGCACCACACCCCGCTGGTCAACGCGGGCAAGAAGCTCGTCGCGTGGTTCGACGCCCTGATCGACCAGCCGACGGCCGACACGGCGGCGACCTGGGACCCGCGCAGGCTGGAGCACCGGTTCTCGGTCGCGGCCTCGGCGGTGGGCGGGGGAGAGAAGACCCTGTCCGCGCGGGAGTACCCCGGCGGTCGACTCGACTGGCACGCGTTCTCCGTGGACCCCGGTCCGCCGGTCGGCGGTACGCGGCCACCCGAACCCGCGCTGGCGCGGACGGTGTTCCCGGCACCGGTCCGCTACTCGGGGATGCCGCTGCCGCGGTGGTGGGCGCTGGAGGACGGCAAGACCAACTTCGCCGCCGTCCGCCCGGACAGCACCGACCTGGCCCGGTTGGTGTTCCTGGAGTTCGCGCTGGTGTTCAGCAACGACTGGTACCAGGTGCCGTGCGACCTCCCGGCAGGCACGGTCGCCCGGATCCGCGGGCTGGTGGTCACCGACGTGTTCGGCCACCGGCAGTGGGTCACCCCGGCGGGCTCGGGGTTCGACGAGGACTGGCAGCGCTGGTCGATGTTCACCCTGGACACCATCGGCAGCGACGACGTGCCCGCGGACACCGACCTGTTCCTCCCGCCGAGCGTGCCGAAGGTGGCCGAGGGGCCGCCGCTGGAGGAGGTCCTGCTGATCCGCGACGAGAACGCGAACCTGGTGTGGGGCCTGGAGAACACCGTCCGGATGCCGACCGGCGAACCGCACCGGGGCGCGGAAGCGGCCGCGGAGGTGCTGGCGTACCGCCGCGGGCAGGCCGGCACACCAGCGCTCCCGGACCCACCCCGCGCCGCCCTCTCGTACGCGGCGATGAACACCATCCCCGAACACTGGATCCCGTTCATCCCGGTGCACGTGGAAGGCGACAACCGCGAGATCCAGCTCCAGCGCGCGGCGATGCCCGGCGCCGTCGACGGCAAGCCGGTCCGCCCGAGGACCACGCTGCTGCGCGAAGGGCTCGACCGAGGGCTGCGGTACTTCGTCAACGAGGAGGAGGTGCCGCAGGCGGGCACCCGCCTCTCGATCGCCTACAACAGGACCCGCTGGCGCGACGGCCGTGCCGTGGTCTGGCTGAGCGCCCAGCGGGGCGAGGGCCGCGGCCAAGGCTCCAGCGGCCTCCTCTTCGACCTCCTCACCAGCACACCGCTACCGCCCGGGTGAATCCCGCATCCCGGCCCGGCTCACGTCCCGTGGATCGAGGGGAACTTCGCCGACCGCAGCAGCGGGAGCACGGATGTCGACGCTGTTCCCGGGGCGCCAGGCAATCCCGCGCGAGGTCGCGGTCGTGGCCGCCAACAGGGTTGGGTCAGTCCAGGGCGGCGCACCGGGTGCCTCACCGGGTGAGCCCCTCCGGCGGGCCGCCTCGAACCGTGACCCTTGGCACAACGAGTAGTGAATCGACGACAGAGCGTGCAATTCGGGCAGACAGAACGCGGGAGGAGTGTTACACCGGTGTTACGTGTAGTTGTGCTTGCTAAGTAACTCCGGAGGCTGCGGATGTGCGGAATCGCCGGCTGGGTTTCCTACGAGGCCGATCTGACGCGGCGACGCGAAGTCGTCGACGCGATGACCGAGACCATGTCCTGTCGAGGCCCCGACGACCGGGGCACCTGGGTGCGTCGCGAGGTGGCGCTCGGTCACCGGCGGCTCGCCGTGATCGACCTGCCCGGCGGCAGGCAGCCCATGAGCGTGAAGACGCCGAACGGTGAAGTCGCCATGGTCTACAGCGGCGAGGCCTACAACTTCACCGAGTTGCGCGAGGAGCTGACGGGTCTCGGGCACGTCTGGGAGACCGACAGCGACACCGAGGTCGTCCTGCACGGCTACCTCCAGTGGGGTGACGCCGTGGTGGAACACCTCAACGGCATGTACGCGTTCGCGATCTGGGACGAGCGCGACCGGAAGCTGGTGATGATCCGCGACCGGATGGGGATCAAGCCGTTCTACTACTACCCGACCCGCGATGGCGTGCTGTTCGGCTCCGAGCCGAAGGCGATCCTGGCCAACCCGCTGGCGGCCCCGGTGGTCGACACCGACGGCCTGCGCGAGCTGTTCGGTTTCACCAAGCGCCCCGGCTGGTCGCTGTGGAAGGGCATGCGCGAGGTCGAGCCGGGCACCCTCGTGACGGTGTCGCGCGAAGGCATCCGCACCCGCACCTACTGGAAGCTCGACGCGAAGCGGCACACCGACGACCAGGAGACGACGGTCGCGCGCGTGCGCGAGCTGATGACCGACATCGTCGACCGGCAGATGGTGGCCGACGTGCCGCGCTGCGTGCTGCTCTCCGGCGGTCTCGACTCCAGCGCCATCACGGGGCTGGCGGCCACGCGGCTGGCCGAGCGGGGCGAAACGCTGCGGACCTTCTCCGTCGACTTCGTGGGCCAGGAGGAGAACTTCACGCCCGACGAGATGCGCGACACCCCGGACTCGCCGTTCATCCGGGACGTGTCGCGGCTGGTCGGCTCGGCGCACCAGGACGTCGTGCTGAACCCGGAGGAGCTGACCGACCCG
>DATMCA010001461.1:0-4593 GCA_035559015.1 Umezawaea sp.
GGTGGCCGGGATGCTGGTCAACATCGAGACGTTGTCGGGCTACACCTATGTGTACGCGGCGCGGCAGCAGTGGCCGCCGCTGGGACAGTGCTCGGCTGCGCTCTGGTCCTCGTCGGCGTCGTGCCGGTAATCCGGTTGCAACGGCCCGCCGACACGATCCCGACCAGTTTCGTCGTACTCGTCCGCCGTGATCACGAGCGGCGGGGTGAGGATCCTCGCACTGCCCGCCGTGGACACCAGGAGGCCGCTTCGCGGCAGCGTAGGCGGCGTTCGGTCACGGCCTCCGCGGTCAGGTCCAAGTCGACGCCCAGCATGAGGCCGCGCTCCTGTTCGCGCAGCGCCGTGGACAGTTCGGCCAGGCGGGCGGACAGTTTGGTCGCCTCGAGCTCGCACGTTCTCCAGCACCGCGCCGTCGGCGAGCCGGGCCACGTCGCCGACACCGACGAGCAGGCGCGCGAGGAGTTGTTCCCGCACTACTTCGAGGTGCTCACCCAGATGTCGCGGCAGCGCGGGTTCCGGCCGCCGAGCCGGGAGGGTTCGAGCAGGACGTCTCGGAGAACGGCTCGTGGTTCGAGCCCGCCCGAGACGGTCGCCCGCAAGGTCGCCGCCTCGCTGCGGACGCTCGGCGCGACCCGCTTCGACCTCGAGTACGGCCTCGCGGGCCACCCCGCCGGGCAGGTGCTGCGGAACATCGAACTGTTCGGGACCGAGGTCGCGCCACGGGTGCGCGAGCTGATGGCGGGCTGACCGAGGTCACAGCCTGCGGAACAGGTCCTGGTGCGGTGGCAGCGACCCGGTCAGGGTGATGCACTGCTGGGCGATCCGGGTGGCCAGGGTCGGCACGAACGGGGTCAGTTCGCGGGCCAGGACCCGGCAGGCCAACAGTTGGGCCGCGAGCACGAGGTCCAGCTGTCGGCCTGCCCTGGGGTCGCCGCCGCGGTCGGCGCGGGCGAGGTCCCACGGGCGGGCGTGCAGCGCGAACGCTCGCGCCTCCTCCACGATCCGCCACACGGCCGTGGTCGCCTGGCCGAAGTCGAACGCGGCGAGCGCGTCGTGCACGCGTTCGGGGGTCTCCCGGCAGACCGCCTCCAGCTTCTCGGCGTCGGCGACGGGCCCGGTGGCGACCGGCGGCTTCCCGGAGCGGTAGCGGTGCACCATCACGGTGATCTGGTCGACCAGGTCGGCCAGGCCCTTGGCCAGGTCGCCGTTGGCGCGGGTGACGACGCGCGAGGCGGCGAAGTCCGTCGTGGCGGGCGCGTCGCGCAGCAGCCACCAGCGCACCGCGTCGGAGCCGTACCTGCGGGCGAGGTCGCCGGGGTTGACGGGCTCCTGCTTCCCGGTGGTCACGTCGTCCTGGACCAGGATGTCCGTGGGCAGCGGCAGGCCCGCGGACAGCAGCACCGCGGGCCAGTGCACGGCGTGCGAGCGCAGCAGGTGGCGGCTGACGACGTGCACCCGGCGGTCGGCGCCCGTCCACCAGCGCCGGACGTTCGGCCCGTCGACGCCGTGGCCGAGGCTGGTGACGTAGGTGGCGACCTCGTCCCACCACGGGTCGACGAACAGGCCCTCGTCGCCCGGCACCGGGACGACACCCGGCCCGGACACGGCGACGTCCGGGAGTCCGCGGGCGAGGAGGTCCAGCACCTCCTCGCGACGGGCGGCCGGTTCGAGCCGGACCTTGCCGCTGCCGATCAGGTCGTGGAGCCGGTCGACGTGCCGGGACAGCCGGAAGTACCAGGTCCCGGCCTCGCGGTAGACGTCACCGGCCTCGGCGCAGGCGAGCCAGAGCCGTTCGACCCCGGCGGGGTGCCTGCCGTCGCGGCCGGGGGACGCGAACTCGGTGTACGACAGGGCCAGCGGGTCCCGCAGGTCGGCGAACCCGTCGGAGTCCGCGCCGGTCAGGAACCGCACGCGGTCGCCGCGCAACTGGCGGTGCCGGGCGAGCGCGTCGGCCCGGACGACCTCCAGCGCGTAGCCGAGATCGGGCTCGCCGCCGTGGGCGACGGCGGTGGTCAGGTAGCACCGCGACATCGGGCACCTCCAGGTGTCAGGGGCTCCGGCCGGACCGTAGCAGCGGAGCCGCGCGGACCCGACCTGCTTTTCCGCCGTCCACAGAGGACGGTCGAGCACCCTTCCGGTCGCGGTTCGATCACGGAACGCATCCAGGATCCCCCACGCGCCTCCTCATGGGAAAGGCCCGCCGCCTGGAAGGACCCACCCGATGATCCGCGGACCCCACTCCTACCAGTTCCGCGAAGGCGACGACCAGCAGTGGTTGTCGTGCTTCGGCGCCGGCACCACGCACACGGTGGTCGGCAGCAGCAACAAGACCGTCGTCATGTCGCGCGACGGCTGGCGCCGCAACCAGACCGGCATCCCCGTCTCGCTGAGCTGGTCGACCACCGACCCGTTCGCGGTCGTCCTGCTGCTGCACGACGACGAGATCACCAGCTGGACGTTCTCCCGCGAACTGCTCGCCGAAGGCGGCGGGCTGGGGGACGTGCGCGTCCGCCACGGCCTCGTGACCAGCGTCGAGCTGGACTCGCGGAACCTGCGGATCACCCTGCGGCTGTCCGTGACGTGGGTCGAGGACTTCCTGCGCCACACCCAGGACGCGATGCCGCTGGGCACCGAACCCAGCCTGTCGGAGATCGGCGAGCCCGCGTGGTCGACGGAACTGGCCCGGCTGTCGGACTGGCCGGGGTGATCCACTCCTGGCGGCCGGGGGTGATCCACTTCTAGACTGCCGCGCATGAAAACGCTTGCCCACGCGTACCTGGACCGGATCGGGTACCGCGGCGACGTGACGCCGAGCGCGGAAGTGCTGCGCGCACTGCATCGGGCGCACCTGGCGACCGTGCCGTTCGAGAACTTCGACGTGCACCTGGACGCCGTCGTGCCGCTGGACCGGGCCGGGATCCTGGACAAGGTGGTGGCCCGCCGCCGCGGCGGCTACTGCTACGAGCTGAACACCGCGTTCGCCGCGCTGCTGGGGGTTCTGGGGTTCGACGTGACGATGGCGCGCGCGGCGATCTGCGACCGCGACGAGGTGGAACCGCGCTGGGGGAACCACCTCGCGCTGCTGGTGCGCGTCGACGGCGGCACGTGGGTCGCCGACGTGGGGATGGGTCAGGGTTTCGTCGACCCGCTGCCGCTGCGCGCCGGCCGCCACGAGCGCCGCGGGTTCGACTTCGAGGTGGTTCCCGACGACGACTGGTGGATCGGGATGCACCGGTACGGACGGCTGGAGGGCTACCGGCTGCGCGAGGAACCCGTCGACCTGGCCTCGTTCCAGCCGCTGCACGAGTACCAGACCACGTCGCCGGAGTCGACGTTCGTGCGGCTGCTGCTGGTGCAGCGGCCGTACGACGACCACGTGCTGACGCTGGTCGGCACCCGACTGACGGCGGACGGTCCGGCGGGTCGGGTGGAGACGGCGCTGGACACCCACGCCGAGTACGCCGCCGTGCTGGCCGAGCGGTTCGACGTGCCGACCGCCGACCTGGACACCGCCACGCTGCACCGGATCGCGCACTCCATGACCACGGCGCACGCCATGGCCACCGCCCGGGTCGGGTGAGCGGTGGCCACGGTGTCGCCTGCGCGGTGGCCGCTACCGCACAGCGGGGTTCACGGTCACCGCGCTACGGGGTCCCGGCGAGGACCGACCGGTCGCGGACGAGCTTGCCGTTGGGCGTCCTGGGCAGCTTGCGCAGCACCCGGACCACGCTCGGCTGCTTGAAGTCCGCCATCCGCGCGGCGCACCACCCGGTGACGGCGGCCTCGTCGAGTTCGTCGGACGTGGTCGCCACGTAGGCCTCGACCGCGCCGTCGAACACCACGATCGCCTCGTCCACCATCGGGTGGGCGCGCAGCACGTCCTCGATCTCCAGCAGGTCGATGTTGTTGCCGCCGAAGATGACCAGCGAGTCCGCGCGGCCGTGCAGGGTGAGCAGCCCGTCGTCGGTCAGCTCGCCCCGGTCGCTGGTGCGCCACCAGCCGTCGCGGTAGTTCGCCTTCTCGGGCTCGACGAGGTAGGGCGAAACGTCCATCCCCACCTCGACCTGCCCGTCGCGCACCCGCAGCCGGACGCCGTCGCACACCCGCCCGACCGACGGCCGGGAGAGCCCGGTGACGTCCATCGTGAGGATGCCGGTCTCCGTGGTGCCGTAGCCCTGGCCGATCGGCAGGCCGTAGAGCTCGATGAAGCGCTGCTCGACCTCCGGCTGGATCAGCTCGCCGCCGGAGAGCACCCAGCGCAGCTCGGGCAGGGCGGGCGGCTCCTCCACCTCGTTGAGCGCCGCGAAGTGCAGCGGCAGACCGGTGATCCCGACGACCCCGTGCTCCGCGGCCGTGCCCGCGATGTCCTGCCCGGACTCCTGGGTGGAGAACACCAGGCCCACGCCGACGTCCAGCGACCGCAGGATGCCGAACGCCAGCCCGAAGCTGTGCGACGTGGAGCTGAGCAGCAGCACCTTCTCCCCCGCCACCGGCATGTTCGGCAGCCGGTTGAACACGTCCACCTCCGTCCGCAGCGACTCCGCGGTGCGGGCGATGACCTTCGGCAGGCCGGTGGAGCCGGAGCTGAACTGC
>DATMCA010001462.1:0-3482 GCA_035559015.1 Umezawaea sp.
GGGCAGCCGGTGCGTGGCGGCGATGACCGCACGGCCGACGGTGAGCGAGTCGCGCCCGGTCAGCGGGACGAGCACCAGGAACCGGGAGGTGCGCTCGACCAGCGTGGCGACGGCGGTCTTGCCGGCCTTGCCGATCACGAGTCGGGTAGCCCCGGCGCATTGCTGCGCCGGGGCCCCCTCAGAACTGCCCGTGCGGCTTTCACCGCAAGCAGCTCAAGCAAGCCCAGGGACGGTCCGGGATTGCAATGCTGTGCTCCTGCGTCGGCGGGCGTCGTGCTCGCGTTGGCAGGTGGCGTGCGCGAGGCGGGTGATGTTCTCGCCCGGCGGACCAGATCTTCCGTGATGGACGATGTAGTCAGCGACGATCGCCTTCCGGGTGATCTGCAGCCACCAGCGTTCCCATTCGTGGGGTGACTGTGGTGGCTGCTCGGCGCAGAGCAGTTCGTCCCCACAGAGGGGGCATCGGCCGTTCTGCGTGGCGAGCAGACGCAGCGTGTAGCCATCCAGTGGGGGTTTGATGCGTCGTCGCCGAGCGGCCCAGTACTCGGCCAGGGCAGGGTCGTCGGGAGACGCCCCACCGGTGACCAGGGTGTGCCGGACGATGTCGGTCCACGAGAACTTGACCAAGTAAGCGCCGCTGGCCGCGTCGCCGAACACCCAGTGGTCGTTCCGGAACTTGTTGAACTTCCCAAAGTAGCGGGTCGAGACCCACGTTTTCGGTTTGTTGGCGTGCCTGCGGCTAGCCCACTTGTAGGTGAGCGTCCACAGGTAGTTGTCCAGGGATTTGAACGTCCTGGACGACACGACGCCCCGGTAGTAGGCCGCCCACCCCCGAATGATGGGGGTGAGCGCGGCAAGGACCGCCGCCGCGTTGGATCCGCGCAGTGCGCGCATCTGGGTGCGGAGCCGTTCCCGGATTCGCTGGATCGCCGCCACCGATGGGTTGATCAGTAACACCGCGCCGTATCGACGGACGTTGAACCCCAGGAAATCGAACCCCGTGGATAGGGGAACGATCGTGGTCTTGTCCTCGTTGAAGACCAGACCCCGGGGTGCCAGCCATTCGGCCAGGCTTGCCTTGACCTGTTCGGCCTGCCGCTGGGAGTGGCAGAGCGCGATCATGTCGTCAGCGTATCTGATCACCACCGGTGAGCCCGCCTTGATGTTGCCGGCATCGCGGCCGACAGTGATATAGCGGACCCCAGCCGCAGACTCCAGCCCGTGCAATGCGACATTGAGGAGCAAAGGGCTAATCACGCCGCCTTGCGGAGTTCCCTCCTCGGTGGGTGCAAACCCCTTTCCCCTCTCGAACACTCCGGCGGTGAGCCACCGTCGGATCATGTCCCTGGCCGGGAACGACCCGAGAGCGTCCAGCAACCGGTTGTGGTCGATCTTGTCGAAGAACTCCCCGACTTACTACGTGCTTCGATGAGTTGACCGCGGCGCTGCGCGCGCACGCAGCCGGGCTGCTGTGCGCGCAGGCGGCTGTTGAGCTGCTGATCGGGCACGCGGTGTGGTTGCGCCGCAGCGGATTCGTCGACCGGTTTGTGACCGTGGAGACCGATCCGGGGCTGGTCGGGCAGACGGCGTTGGCGTGGGTGGACTGGCACGCGGCGGCGGGTGCGGTGCAGGCCGGGCGGTTGCCGTGCTCGGCCAGTGAGGGGCACATCCTGCTCATCGCGGCGAGCCTGGCCGAGGGTGTCGCAGTGGAGCTGGGTGACGCGGTGACCGGTCTGGACGCGGTCAACAGCGTTCTGGTGGCCCGCGCGGTGCTGGCCGCTGGCGCTCACCGTGAGGCCGCCGAAGCTCTGGCGGGAGTGGCGGGTCGGTGACCTCGGTGGTGATCACCCGGCGGCGTCATCCGTTGGAGGGGCAGTCGCTGGCGATGCTGGGCCGGATGCGGCGGCACGGCCGGCTGGAGTTGCTGCTGGTGCTGCCGGACGGCAGCAAGCGGTTGATCCCGCGGGCCTGGACCGACCAGGCCGAAGACGGCGCCGCCGGTGATGGTGTGGCGACGCTGGGAGCGGTAGCGGACCTGCTGGCCGCCTGCGCGCTGGTGCACGAGTTGGTCGGGCGCGCACAGCCCGGGCAGGGACAGGCTGCATGCCAGTCACCGTCCAAGGAGGACTCTCATGCAGCCTGTCCAGCTCAGTTTGCTACCAGACCCGCATCCGGCGACACCAGCGACGCTGGTCGAGCAGCTGCCGGCCGAGGCCGTCGCCACGGCGATCACGCTGCTGGCTGCGGTGATCGCCAAGGCCAGTCTCGGGGTGGAGGTGGCCCGCGATGAGTGACCGCAAGATCACCATCTCGCATCTGCGGCGGGCGGCGGTGGTGTATGTCCGCCAGTCCACCCTGGCGCAGGTGGCGCGCAACACCGAGTCCACCACCCGCCAGTACCACCTGGTGGCCCGGGCCGTCGAGCTGGGCTGGCCGCGGCACGCGGTGCGGGTGATTGATGACGACCTCGGCGTCAGCGGGGCCAGCACGGCGGGTCGCTCGGGGTTCGCCGAGCTGGCCGCTCAGGTCGGGCTCGGGCAGGTGGGGATCGTGCTGTCGCTGGAGTGTTCGCGGCTGGCCCGCAACAACGCCGACTGGTATCGGCTGCTGGACCTGGCCGGGATGGCCGACACGCTCATCGCCGACGCCGACGGGGTTTACCACCCGGGCCTGTTCAACGACCGGCTGCTGCTCGGGATGAAGGGCACCATGTCCGAGGCCGAGCTGCACATCCTGCGCGCCCGCCTCGACGGCGGCATCCGGAACAAGGCCGCCCGCGGCGAACTGCGCCGGGGCCTGCCGGTCGGGCTGATCTGGGGCGAGGCCGACGTACAGATCCGCTGGCACCCCAACGAGGCGGTTACCGGCAGCATGACCGCGATCTTCGACCGGTTCGCCGTCTGCGGGTCGGTCCGGGCCACCTGGCTGTGGCTGCGCGAGCAGGGGCTGAAGCTCCCGCTCCAGACCCACGGCCTGGTCACCGGCGCCGGCGACAACGACATCAACCAGGAGATCACCTGGGTGGAGCCGACCTACCAGGCCGTGCACAACGTGCTCACCCATCCCGGCTATGCGGGCGCGTACGTCTATGGCCGGACACGCCAACACCGGTACCTCGGCGAGGACGGCCAGCCGCGGGTGCGCCAACGTAGGCTGCCGCGAGCCGAATGGGAGGTGCTCATCACAGATCACCATCGCGGGTTCATCGACTGGGACACCTACCAGGCCAACCAGGCCCGCATCGGCCAAAACATCCGCCCGACCGCGCACCAGCCCGGCACCGGCGCGGTCCGCGAGGGCTGCGCGCTGCTGCAGGGGCTGGCCACCTGCGGGGTCTGCGGCCGCAAACTCGCCGTCTTCTACGACGGGCCGGCCAAGTCCACCCCCGGCTACTACTGCACCGGCACCGGTGAGCTGGTCGACGGCCGCGGCACCCGGCACCTGCGCATCGGCGGTGTCGCGATCGACACCGCCGTCGCCGA
>DATMCA010001463.1:0-2746 GCA_035559015.1 Umezawaea sp.
GACCACCCAGGCGGTGCTCGCGGCGGAGGTCGGCCACCTCGACCTCGCCTACGACTACCTCTCCGAGGCCGCGTTCACCGACCTGCACGACCTGCACGACAACGTCCACAACGGACTGCACATGGCGTCGCTCGCGGGCGCGTGGAACGGGGTCGTGGCCGGGTTCGGCGGGATGCGCGACCACGGCGGGCACGTGACGTTCGCGCCGCGCCTGCCGCCCACGCTGAACCGGTTGGCGTTCCGCATGTTCGTGCGCGAGACCCGGCTGTCCGTGGAGATCGGCCGCGAGTCGGTGACCTACCGGATCGTCTCCGGTGGTCCGTTCCGGACGGAGCACCACGGCGAGCCGATCGTGGTGGAGGCGGGCAAGGACCTCACGATGCCGATCCCGCCCGTGCCACACCGCGACGCGCCGAAGCAGCCGCACGGCAGGCGGCCCGCGCACCGCGGTACCGACTAGCGGTGACCGCCGGGCGTTTCCGGGCCAGGCCTGGAAGTGCGCGGTGAGGGCCGACCACCCCGCCGACCTCTGGTGACGCAGGTCTCCCGGCACGCGCCGGGAGACCTGTTGCCAAGCACCGGATCCTGACCTACTATTGGCCACAATCTCCGCGGACGATGGCGAAGCCTCCCGTGGATTTCTCCGAAGGCCCCGATCCCGGTCCTCCTGATGACGACCGCACGGATCCAGCCTTCTTCTCCCCACCGCGACCCCTGTCGCGGCACCCGATCCCGCGCCCTGTCGCGGCACGCAACGAAAACCGTTGCCCTGAAAGGACTCCTCCCATGACCAGCTCAACCCTGCTCCGAAACCCCGACCCCGTCGTGGTCGAACAGCTCGTCCCCGTGTCCGGCGTCGTCGACGTGCGGGGGAACTCCACGTTCCTGCGCACCTCCGGCTACCTGCCGGGCCCGAAGGACGCCGTCATCTCGACCCAGATCGTGCAGAAGCACGGCCTGCGGCGCGGTGACCTCGTGGCCGGGGCGGCCCGCACCCCCCGCGACGACAAGCGGCAGAGGTCGCTCCAACTGGCCAGGGTGGACACGGTGAACGGCGGTGACGTCGCCCGGTCATTGGCCCGCAAGGACTTCACCGACCTCGTGCCGATCCACCCGAACGAACGGCTCCGCCTGGAGACCGCCCCGAACAACCTGACGACCCGCGTGATCGACCTGCTGATGCCGGTCGGCAAGGGCCAGCGCGCGCTGGTCGTCGCCCCGCCCAAGGCGGGCAAGACCTCTGTCCTGCAAGCGATCGCGCACGCGATCGGCAAGAACAACCCCGAGTGCCACCTGATGGTCGTCCTGGTCGGCGAACGTCCGGAGGAGGTCACGGACATGCGGCGCTCGGTGCCCGGTGAGATCATCGCCTCCACGTTCGACCAGTCCCCCGCCGACCACGTGGCCATCGCCGAGCTGGCGATCGAGCGGGCCAAGCGCCTGGTCGAGGACGGCCACGACGTCGTGGTGCTGCTGGACTCCCTCACCCGGCTCGGCCGGGCCTACAACCTGGCCGCGCCCGCGTCCGGCCGGGTCCTCTCCGGCGGTGTGGACTCCAGCGCCCTGC
This sequence comes from Umezawaea sp., assembly GCA_035559015.1. GTDB lineage: Bacteria > Actinomycetota > Actinomycetes > Mycobacteriales > Pseudonocardiaceae > Umezawaea. Next base: position 1,568 of record DATMCA010001463.1, read on the forward strand.
TGCCGCCCAAGAAGTTCCTCGGCGCCGCCCGCAACATCGAGGACGGCGGCTCGCTGACCATCTTCGCCACCGCGCTGGTGGAGACCGGGTCGGCGGGTGACACGCTGATCTTCGAGGAGTACAAGGGCACCGGCAACGCCGAGCTGAAGCTCGACCGCCGGATCGCCGGGAAGCGGATCTTCCCCGCCGTCGACGTCGAGCAGTCCGGCACCCGCAAGGAGGAACTGCTGCTCTCGCCCGAGGAACTGGTCGTGACCAGGAAGCTGCGCCGCGCGCTCGACAGCCGCGACAGCTTCCAGTCCATCGAGGTCCTGCTCGACGGCCTGCGCAAGACCCGCACCAACATCGAGTTCCTCACCCAGCTCGACCGGTAGTCAGGCCCCGTACAGCTCTTCGATCCGCGCGCGGAGCACCGCCTCGGCGTGGCGCAGCGCCCACGCGGGCTCCCCCAGCCCGGTCAGCGCCAACCTCCGGCGCTCCAGCTTCTCCGTGCGATACCTGGGGAACGCCAGCTTCAACGCCACGTCCACCATCTCCAGGTGGTAGCGCAACAGCCCGGTGATCCGGCAGGGCAGCGAGTCCACCGCGTACCCGGCGGCCAGGTCGTTCGCCCAGCCCGACATCCGGCCGTAGTCCCCCGCCACCACGCGCCCCCGGCGGGCCACCGCGTACGGCGTCTCCCCCGGCCGTGAACAGGCGTCGATCACTTCGTCCGCCCGGTCCTGGAGTTCCACGGCCCGCACCACGACCTCCAGCAACGCGCTCAGCCGCAGGGCTTCGGCCGTGGCGGGGTCGATGATGGGGCTCGACCCCGCCACGGCCGGCCTGGACTTGCCGCGCGGACGGAAGCGCATACCTCACTGTAACCTGGCTCACATCTTTACGACACCAGCGAGAGCAGCACCGCGACCTCGGACTCGTCGTGCGGCAGGTACATCACCCGAACGACCGAACCGGGCTGCACGTGGCGGATCGCGTTCGGCGGCAACGCCTTCTCCTGCGTCACGTCGAACATGCTCTGGTCGGGCCGGGTGACCCGCAGGCTCAGCACCACGACCGACCGGCCCTGGCGGACCTCACCGGTGGGCGACATGGCCAGCACGACCGCCTGCGCCTCGGTGCCGTTCTGGGCGATGTGCAGCTGCTTCGGCGTGATGTGTCCCTTGGCGAGCTGCACGT
>DATMCA010001464.1:0-3365 GCA_035559015.1 Umezawaea sp.
GCGACAGCTGCCTGGTCCAGGTGCGCGCGGACAGCCTGCTCAGGGCGTTCCCGGTGGACACGGCCGTCGCGCTCGGCACGTCGCCGGCGCTGCTGAACAGCCGGAACCGGGACGACGAGCTGATCGCGTCCAAGGCGGGCCTCGCGGGCGGCGACTACCAGGAGGGCGACCAGTTCTTCCTCGGCACGGACGCGCTCGCGCACTGGTTCCTGACCGAGGTCGAGCAGGACGACTGCCCTTGGGAGGTCCTGCGGGACCTGAGCGCCGCGGGCAGCGCCGAGGAGTTCGCCGAGTGGGTGGCCGCCGAGCGCGCGGGCGGCCGGATGAAGAACGACGACGTGACGCTCGTGCACGTCGACCTGGGGTAGGGCGATGGCGTCCACGCGATTCCCGTCCGGGGCGGCCTACGTCGAGGCGCTGCAGAACACGGCGCTGTGCTTCGACGACCCGGAGTTGAAGGGCGCCCGCGTCGAGCTGGACAAGCTGCACCGCCCGAGGGCGATCTCGGGCAACTTCGCCAGCGTGTTCTCGGTGACGGCGGCGAACGGGCGCCGCTACGCGATCAAGTGCTTCACCAGGGAGGTCTCCGACCAGGAGGTCCGCTACCGCGCGGTCAGCGACCACCTGGCCAGGCTCGACCACCGCTGGAAGGTGGGGTTCACCTACCTGCCGCACGGGATCATGGTCGACGGGCACCGCTACCCGATCCTCAAGATGGACTGGGTGGAGGCCACCAGCCTCACCCGGTGGCTCGACGATCACGTGAACGACTCGACCGCCGTCGCCCGCGTGGCGCAGCGGTTCGCCGAACTCGTGGCGGAACTGGAGCACTCGGGCATCGCGCACGGCGACCTCCAGCACGGCAACCTGCTCGTCGTCGGCGACGGCTCGCTGCGGCTGGTCGACTACGACGGCATGTACGTCCCCGCGCTGGCGGGGGCGGGTGCCGCCGAGTTGGGGCACCGGAACTACCAGTCGCCGTCGCGGTCGCAGGCGGACTTCGACCCGACGATCGACCGGTTCTCGGCGTGGGTGATCTACCTGTCGCTGGTCGCGCTCGCGGCGGAACCCGCGCTGTGGCACCAGCTCCGCGAGGACGGCGGCGAGTACCTGCTGCTCGCCGAGGACGACTTCACCGACCCGATGACGTCCAGCCGGTTCTCCATCCTGCTGAACCACGTCTCACCGGACGTGCGGCTGCTGGTGGGGCAGGTGCAGGCGCTCGTGGCGATCCCGCCCACGTTGCTGCCGGAGTTGAAGCCGATCACCGTCGAGACGCCGTCGACCCGGCACGCGTTCAACCAGCCCACGATCATGGGCCTGCCGGCGTGGATGGCCGATCACGTGGCGGACGTGGAACCGGTGGTGGAGAGGCGCTTCACCGGTCGCGGACCCGGGCTGATCGGGGCGACGGTGTTGTTGGCGGCGGTTCTGGTCGGGATGGTGGTGCTGGGGGCGTTGTCGTTGGTGGGGCCGGCCGTCGCGGGTGGGGCCGCGGTGTTCGGCGGGGTGTTGTGGTGTGCGGATTTGGCCGTGCTGTACCTGCGGCGGAGTGAGGCGAAGGCCGCGCGGGAGGCGCGCGCTCATCGGGACAACGCTCGGCAGGACCAGGTGGTGGCCAAGCAGGAGTTGGCCGTCGCGGAGCGGCGGGCGGGGGAGTTGGCTGAGGCCGCTCGGAGGACTGCTGAGGATGGGCGGAAGCGGCGGCAGTCCGTTCAGGCTGCGCACGGTAGTGAGCTGGCGCTGATCAGTCAGGAGCATTCTCGGTACCTGGCCATGTTGGCTACTGAGCGGACGGGTACTGCTAGTCAGTTGCGGCAGGAGTTGGCGCAGGCCTTGTTGGCGGCTCAGGCTGAGCATGTTCGGGGGAAGTTGGAGAAGATCCTGATCGCTGAGAGCGGGATTGATGGGATAGGGGGGAAGTTGGTCGGGAATCTGCGGGATGCCGGGATTGTGTCGGCTGCTGATTTCAGTGGTGTTGGGTTCATGGTCAACGGGCAGTTCCAGAACAAGATTGCGCAGTTCCACCTGACTTCGGGGTATTCGGTTCGGGTGCCCGGGATTGGGGAGGTGAAGGCTAATCGGTTGGAGGAGTGGCGGCGGGAGCAGGAGAGGTTTGCTCGGCGGTCGCAGCCGATTACTTTGCCTGAGGGGCAGATGAAGGTGATCGAGGCTCGGTTCCGGGCGCAGCTGTTGCAGTTGGGGACTGCGGAGCAGCAGGCGCAGGCTACTGTTCAGGCCAAGAAGACGTTGTTGAATCAGAGGCTTAGTCATGATTTGGCCGCGTTGGATTTGGAGCAGAGGGCGTTGGTGGCGCAGGCTTCGCAGGATCAGAGTCGGCATGCGCCTGTGTTGAGGAAGGCGCAGGGGGATGCTGAGAGGGCTGTGCGGCGGTATGAGGCGGCTGTGCGTGAGGCTCGTGGGTTTCGGAGGATTAGTTATACGAGGTTTTTGGGGTTTGCTGTTGGGGGGAAGTAGGGGGATGGTGCGGGCTCGGGTTCCGGCGGAGGGGCTAGGGCGGGCGTGAGTTCCGGCGGTGGTGTGGCCGATTTGACTTGGGGCCCCTGGATTTGCCCCTTTATCGGGCGAAAAGGCAGTGCCCGAAAGCCCTGCCCGATCTGCAATTTTAAGGGGCAAATCCCCCAAGTAAAATCGGCCACGGTTTAGGGCCTCGTGTCGCCCAGGTGGTGGGTTGGCCAGGCCTTGGGGCCCGGTTTGACTGCGGATTGGTTGGGTGGCCGCAGTTTTAGAGCCCGGTTTCTCTACCGGGTGGTTGTGGGTCGTTCGTTTTTATGCTCGTGGTAGTGGTTGGAGCATGCCGAAGATGTTTCCCTCGGTGTCCTTGTAGTACGCCAGGTCGCCGATGCCTGGGACGGTGTCCTTTGGTAGGGCGACTGTGCCGCCTGCGCGTTCTGCGGCTGCGATGTAGGCGTCGATGTCGTCTACGGCGATCGTGAGTGGTGAGGCGTTCACGGGGGCGTTGGGGGCTGGGTCTGGGCCGCGGCGGATGGTTAGGCCGCCGTTGATCCCGTCGCCCTCGTCGCCGGTGGTGATGGACCAGTAGTCCATGTCGCCGTAGCGCTGGAACTTCCACCCGAACGTCGACTCGTAGAAGGCCTGGGCACGTGCTGGGTCCGAGGCGTGGATCTCGAAGTGCACTGGGCGTGGCATGGAGCGGACGCTACGCCCGAAAGCGGTGGCTATCCAGGACTGTGGTTGTCACCAATTCGGCTTAACGTGGGCGCATGGGACTCAAGATCCAAGTCGCGTTCGACTCGCACGACCCCGCCAAGCTGGCCGAGTTCTGGGCCCTGGCCCTGGGGTACGTGCCGCAGCCGCCGCCCGAGGGGTTCGGCAGTTGGGAG
>DATMCA010001465.1:0-7737 GCA_035559015.1 Umezawaea sp.
CGGAGCCCGACCGGCGGGGGCGTTCACGCCGGCCTGCCCACGGTCTCGGCGACGGTGCGCATGAGCCCCGGCACGTCGCCCCGCACGCCGTCCAGCAGCCACTGCCCGAGCTGCACCGACGCGTCCACGACCGTGCGGACCCGTTCCAGCCGGCGTTCCGTGAACGCGGCCCACAGGTCGTCGTCGACGGTGTCGGTGGCGAGGAGGAGTTCGACGAGCACCGCCGCGTCCTCCAGCGCGAGCGCCGCACCCTGGGCGACGGTCGGGGGACAGGTGTGCACGGCGTCGCCGATGAGCACCACCCTGCCGCGGTTCCACGGTCCGTCGAGCAGGTGGGTCTCGAACCAGGTGTAGTTGATCCGGGCCGGGTCGACGAGGCGCGTGCGGACGTCGTCCCACGGCCCGTGGTAGTGCTCGGCGAGTTCGCGCATCACGGCCAGCCGGTCGTCGGGGGAGAGCGCGCTGCGGTCCTGCGCGTCCTCGACGAGGTAGGCGTAGAGCGAGTCGTCGCCGGTGGGGCAGTAGCCCGCGATGTAGCAGGGCCCTCCGTAGTAGAGGTCGGTGCGGGTGACCGATTCCGGGCGGGAGGTGAACGCGCGCCAGATGCCCATGCCCGTCGAGCGGGTCCGGAGCTCGACCCCGAGCAGGTCGCGCACCGAGGAGCGCACTCCGTCGGCGCCGACGACGAGGTCGTACCGGCTTCGGGACGAGTCGGAGAAGGTGGCGTCGACGCCCTCGTCGTCCTGCTCCAGTACGGCGACCGTGGTGCCGAAGCGGATCTTCACGCCGAGTGAGACCGCCCGGTCGACGAGGATGCGGGCGAGGTCCGGTCGGTACATGCCGACGGTGGCGGGCAGCCCCGAAGCGCTGGGGATCTCCGGCGTCTCGAACAGGAGTGAGCCGTGCGCGTCCGGGGCGCGCATCCCGATGCCGTTGAACGCGTACCCGGCTTGCTCGACCTGGGGCCACACGCCGAGGTCGCGCAGCACGCGCAGGGCGTTCTCCTGGACGGTGATGCCCGATCCGGTGGCCGTGACGTCGGGTGCGATCTCCACGAGGTCGACGGCGATCCCGGCGTCGGCGAGCAGGATCGCGGCGGCGGTTCCGGCCGGGCCGCCACCGACCACGAGCACGGAGCGGACGGCGGTCATGGCGCCACCGTCCTGACCCGCTGGGTGCCCAGCCCGGTGATCGTGCCTTCCATGACGTCTCCGTCGCGCAGCAGCCGTCCGTGGTGGATCCCGTTGCCCGCTGGGCTCCCGGTCAGGACGAGGTCGCCGGGCAGCAGCGGAACGGTGTGCGACGCCGCGGCCACCAGGGCGGCCACGTCGAAGATCATGTCCTTTGTGGACTCGTCCTGCATGGTGTCGCCGTTGAGCGTGAGGGTCACCCGCAGGTCTCCGGGGTCCCCGACGAACCGGCTCGGCACGAGGAACGGCCCGGTGGGCAGGAAGCCCGGCGCGTTCTTGGCTCGGAACCAGTCGGTGCCGATCTCCGGCATGTCCTTGCGGAACACCAGGTCGCGGGTCGTGAGGTCGTTGACGACGGTGTAGCCGGCGACGTGGTCGAGCGCGTCGTCGCGGTCGACCCGGAACGCGCGGCGACCGATCACCGCGGCCAGTTCCAGCTCCCAGTCGTGCTGGCGCGAGTAATCCGGCAGGACGACGTCGTCGAACGGGCCGCCGATCACGGTCGGGAGCCCGAGGAAGAAGTACGGAGTGCCCTCGGCGGCGCGGCGGTCCATCATCGCCCCGGTCTCCGCCCGGACCCGCTCGACGGTCCGCTCGGCGGTGATCTCGCTGTGCTGGACGGCCAGGTCGATCACGTGCGTGCGGTAGTTCGCCCCGGCCTGCAACACCTGGCGGGGTGCGACGGGCGCCCGCACGTCGAGGGAGGCGAGTGGCTGCCACGCGCCGGGGGCGTCCGCCAGTTCCACCAGAACCGGGAAGACGGTGTCCCAGTCGTCCAGCAGGTCCCTCACGGCGGCGCCGGGGAACCGGACGGAGAGGTCGAGCACGAGCTCGTCCACGACGAGCCCGGCGAACTCCTGGCCGTCAGCGGTCGTGCGGAAGGTTCCGACGCCGAACCTGGTCGACGTTGCGGGATCTGGCACGAGAGCGCCCCTTTCGTCTGCGATGACGATGATGCCGGTGCATACTCTTCGCCGACCGCGGTCATCCAGGAAGATGAATCCGCTGATGATCGACATCAGCGGCATCGATGAGAGGGGGAGTGGTGCAGCTAGCCAAACTCGACCTCAACCTGTTGGTGCCGCTGGACGCGCTGCTGCGGGAACGCAGCGTTACGCGCGCGGCCGCGGCACTCGGGCTGAGCCAACCCGCGCTCAGCGCCTCGCTGTCGCGGCTGCGCAGGCACTTCGGGGACGAGTTGCTCACCCGTGTCGGCAACACCTACGAGCTCACGCCGCTCGCCGTCGCCCTGCGCCGCCGGGTGGGGGTCGCGCTGAGCGGGGCCGAGCGGGTCTTCGCGAGCGAACCCGGCTTCGACCCGGCGACCTCGACGCGCGACTTCACCCTGCTCGGCTCGGACTACCCGATGGTGGTGCTCGGCTCGACGGTCTCGCGGATCATGGGCGAACGCACCCCCGGCGTTCGACTGCGGTTCCAACACCAGACACCGTCGATCATCGAGTCGGCGGGGGAGGCCCTGCGCGAGGTCGACGGGCTGGTGTTCCCGCACGGCTTCCTGTCCGACATGCCGCACCTGGACCTGTACCGCGACACCTGGGTCTGCCTGGTGGCGACCGACAACCCCCGTGTCGGGGACTCGCTCACCATGGACGACCTGGCCACGTTCCCGTGGGTGCTCACCTACAACTCCTCGACGGCGTTCACCCCCGCCGACCGCCAGTTGAAGGTCCTCGGCGTGCAGCCGAAGGTGCAGGTCGTGGTGGAGAGCTTCGTCGCGCTGCCCTACTTCATCGCCGGAACGGACCGGATCGGTCTGGTTCAGGGCCACCTCGCCGGGCAACTGACCCGCAACGGTGATGTGCGAGCCCTGCCCTGCCCCTACGACGTCGTCCCGCTGGTGGAGGCGTTGTGGTGGCACCCGATGCACGAACGCGATCCCGAGCACGTGTGGATGCGGTCGGTCATGGCGGAGGCAGGCGCCCGCGTGGGCGCCTGCGGTGCGGAGACCCGACCGGTTGGTCGGTGACGTTCACCAGGGTGGTGATCCACTGGGCGCGGTCGGAGGCGAGGTAGGCGACCGCTTCGGCGATGTCGTGCGGTGCGGGGAACGACTACAAGCCCTGATCACCGACCAACCTCTTGACACGGAACGACTTGCGCTGATGAGCGGATGATCGGCCGCTGGGTCGGAACCTGCCTGCTGGGGGCCCGGCGACCGCGGACCGGTGTTTGCACCTCGGCCGCTTGTCGACTGGGGGCACGACCGATGCCCGGCCAGGTTCGGTCGAGGTGGTCGACGGGCCGCTCCAGCGGCATGTGACCGCGATCCGGGGGTGGGACTGCGGCGAACTGCTGAGCTGTGACGGGCGGAGCCTGGATCGACTGGCAGGTCGTCGTCAGCGGGCGAAGTGGGTTTCGCTCAGTGTGAGGAGTCTTTGTTGGGTGTTGGGATCGTGGGACACCGGTGGGGTGGTCGATTCCTTGTCGCGGTTGAAGTACCGGCCGGTGGCGCCGGCGATCTCGGGGTCGGTCGCGAGCCGTGTCGCGCTTGCCGCTCCTTCGGCGGGGGTGAGCATGGCGCGGCGGATCAGTGCGCCCACGGGGCGTAGCAGCGGGGGCACGAGGTCGTCGATGATGTCGGTGGCGACGATCCCCGGGTGCAGGGCGTTGATGGTCACCCCGTCCGCGGCGAGGGCGCGGGCGAGGGCGTAGCCCGCGGTGACGGTCATGAGCTTGGCGCGGGCGTAGGCCTCGAACGGCGCGAACCCGGCAGCGGGATTGAGTTCCGCGAGGTCGCCGATACCGGACAGGTCGAGGGTCGCCTGCCGTGGCTTGCCTGCGAGCTTGATCTGCCGGGTGTCGTTGAGGGTGTCGCTGGCGACGTTCACCACGCGGGCTTGGCCGCGTCGCAGCGGCACGTCCAGCAGGGTGATGAGGCCGTAGGCGGCCAGGTAGTCGAGGGCGATGTGCATCTCGATGCCGTCCGCCGATAGGCGGTGCTCGGAGAAGTGCGCGCCCGCGTTGTTGATCAGGATGTGGATCTGGTCGTGACGGTCCACAATGGTCTTCGCCGCGGCCGCGATGTCCGCGCGCCGGGACAGGTCTCCGGCGATGACGTCGAGGCGGCCCGCTGCCCGTGGGCCGATGCGTGCGCGCAGAGCGTCCGCGCGAGCGGGGTCGCGGGCGATGGTGACCACGTGCGCGCCCGCGCGGACGAGGTCGGCGGCGATGACCTGGCCCATGCCGCCGGTCGCGCCGGTGACGACGGCGATCTTGCCCGTCAGGTCGGGGATGGTGGCGTTCACCGGGTGATCCTCGGGTGGGCGTGGGTGTAGCGCGGGGTTTCGGCCTCGTCGACCAGGAACGCGGCGAGGTCGGCGCGTCCGATGGAACTCCACAGCCGGATGGGGAGGTCGGTGCCGGCCTTGTACTTCCCGATCGCGTCGTGGTCCGACAGCTTCGGTGGCCGCACGATCGTCCAGTCCAGGCCGGAGGCGGTGATGAGCGGTTCCATCGTCTCCTTGTCCTGCATCCGCTCGGCCACGTTCGCCCACACGGCCAAGGAGTACAGCGACTTGTCGTGAGTTTCCAGCACGCCGTGCGCGCTGACGGCGATCAGGCGGGTCACCCCGGCCGCCTTCATCGCGGTCACCGCGGACCGGATGCCGTCGGTGCAGACCGTCGTCGGGCCCTTGTCCGCCCCACCCAGCGCGCTGATCACCACGCTCGTGCCCGGCAGGGTGTGCATGAGGGCCGAGGCGTCCGTGACGTCGGGCCAGGCCACCTCCCTGAGGCGTTCCCTCGGTGTGAACGTTCCTGTCCGGCGGACCAGCGCGACGACGTGGTGCCCACGCTGGAGGGCGGCGGACACCACCTGACGTCCGGTGGCACCTGTCGCTCCGAGGACGGCCACCCGCTTCTGTGGTACATCGTGTCTCATACTTCAATGATGGACTCAGTCCGCACTACGAGTCAAGTTGTCTCATAGTATTGGTTCGTGACCAGCGAGACGGACCCCCGGTTCCTGCGAAGCCGGGAAGCGATCCTGAACGCCGCCCGTGGGCTGCTGCTGGAAAGCGGCCCGGCGGCGGTGACGCACGTCCAGGTCGCCGAGCGCGCGGGAGTGGGACGGGCGACGGTCTACCGCCACTGGCCCCGTGCTGAGTCCCTCCTCATCGAGGCGATGGCCACCGTCCCGATGCCGTTCCTCGACAAACCCACCACTCCCACGCGGGAGTGGCTACGACGAGAACTGACCGCGATCGCCCGGCAACTCGAACTCGACGACGTGCGCGCCGTGTCCACGACCCTGGCCAACACCGCCCTGTGGGACGAGAACATGGACGCCCGCCGTGCGCAGTTCGCCGCCATCCTCACCGACCGACTCGCGGCCGCCCTCGACGACGCCCGAGCACGCGGCGAGATCACCCTCGCGCTCACCGGCCGAGACGCCGCCGCCATGACCATCGGACCGATGTACTACCGCGGCACCATCGAGCGCGCTCCGATCGACTCCGCTCTCATCGAAGCCGCCATCTCCGCACTGGGTACCTGGTCCACCGACTAGGGAGCTTCCCGGAACGGGCTCGACACCCTCATCTCGGCACGTCAGCGCATCTGCGCGACGGTACCGCTCACGGCTCTCGGGTCCAGCGGGACGCCGATGACGTGCCCGGTGTCCATTGTGGTCCTCGGCAGGGACGAGGAGCGGTGCGTCGCGCGCTGCCTGGACAGCCTGGTGGGCCGCGGGTTCGCCGTCGTGGTCGTCGACACCGGGTCCGTGGACGCGACCGCGGCGATCGTGGGGGAGTACGAGCGCCACGGCGTCCGCCTGGTCCACCTGCCGTGGCCGGACTCGTTCGCCGAGGCGCGCAACGCCGTCATCGAGGCGGTCGGCACCGGCTGGATCGTCTTCCTCGACGCCGACGAGTGGTTCGACGCCGACTCCGCCGATGCGCTGGGCGAGTGCCTGACGTCGCTGAGCCGCGTCGAGGACCTGGACCGGGTGGTCTTCGCACCGATCATCCAGCACGTCGACCGCGACGACGTCCTGGAGGACGTGCCGCGGATCTTCCAGGCGGACAGCGGGATCCGGTACCGCGGAGCGGTCCACGAGTACCCGGTGCGCGCGGACGGCGGGCCGGTGGGTTGGTCGGCCTGGACCTCCTGGTGCACCACGACGGGTACACCCCGGCCGTCGAGAGCGTGAAGGACAAGCGGAACCGCGACCTCCGGCTGCTGCGCGCGGCCGGGCGGGACGACCCGGACAACCCCCGGTGGCCGTACTTCTCGCTCCGCGACGGGCTTCCCGTCCTCGACCGCGCCGAACTCCTGACCCTGTGCGCCGCGATGGGCGACTCGTCCACCGTGAACTCGCTCTGCGCCGAGTTGGACCGGGTCGACCACGGTGACAGCCCGGACGCCCACTGTGTCCAATCCTGTCGGTTGTGGGAACCGTGGTGCGCAATGACCGTGCCGGGTCGGAAATCTTTGCTGCCTTGATCTGAGGAGCGGCATAGTCCAACGAGGCAACGGGTTCGACGTGGGCTGCCGAGGCTCCCGTGACCGATGACCGCTTCGCAGCATGTACGGACATTCGGCAACGCCGGAATCGTTCGGGTGCCGTTGATTCAGCACGGTTCACCGAACCAGTGACCGAGCGCCGGTTCGAGGGCGTCCGGGTCGCCCGCCCAGCACACGTAGCCGTCCGGCCGGATCAGCATCGGCTGGGTGCCGGTGCCGTGACCCGCGCGGTCGACCCGGTCTGACCAGAGGCCGGCGACCTTGGCGAACCTGCCGGCCGGATCGATCAGCTGGCCGCGTCCAGAGCGGAGCAGTTCGTGCGATCGGACCGCGCCGAGGTCCAGGTCCGGCGCGGGAAGTCCGATGAGCGACTGGTCTTCGGTGCCCGGCATCGGGTAGCGGATGCCCATCCCGGACAACATGTCGTCGAGGTGGTACTGCACGTCCCGCAGCCGCGTCAGGGCCGCGAACAGGTCCTTGGCGGCCAGCAGGTCCGGGTCGCGGGTGCCCTGCTGGTCCATCAGCAGGCTCTGCGCCTGGACGTTGCGCAGAACGGCGGCCGCGACCGGGTGGCGTTCGGAGTGGTAGGTGTCGAGCAGGTGCTCCGGTGCCCAGCCGTGCACCGCGGCACCGAGTTTCCACCCGAGGTTGAGCGCGTCCTGGATTCCGGTGTTCATGCCCTGCGCACCGATCGGTAGGTGGACGTGGGCCGCGTCGCCGGCCAGGAACACCCGCCCGTGCCGGTACCGCGTCGCCTGACGGGCCGCATTGGTGATGCGGCGGGCGTAGCGCAGTTCGAGCAGTTCCACCCCGGAGCCGAACACGGCGCGCAGCCCCTCGCGGATTTCGTCCTGCGTGACCGGGACTTCCCGTGGGACTGACCGGCCCGGCCCGCCCAGCGAGAGCCGGTGCAGCGGCCTGCCCCGCGGGTCGGTGCCGAGTGGGAACGCCGCCACCCAGTGCCCGTCGTCGCCCCTGGCGTGCGTCATCGCCTGGAGGTCGCCGCTCAGCCGGACGTCGGCGGCGACCGTGGTCACCGTGCCCGGCCTGCCGGGGAACTCCG
>DATMCA010001466.1:0-2514 GCA_035559015.1 Umezawaea sp.
GACCAGCGATCCGTACCTGGCGGCGGCTTCACCGTCGAACGGCAGCGGGTCGAACTCCACCAGGGCCGCCCCCAACACCTCGGTGCGGGCGGCACGAACGGTCGGGTCCTTGGCCATCGTCACGCCCTGGTGCAGTTCGGCGAGCGTGATCGACGTGATCTCCGGAACGGCCGGCAGGACAGCGGGGTCGACCACACCGAGGTCGATGTACGCGCACGTGTCCAGCACGCCGAACTCATTGCGTTCAACCATTTCCGCGCCCCCACGGGTCGTCGTCCTCGACCCGGTCCTCGGTGCCGAAGAACTCGTCGCTCTCCTGTCGCATCAAGGCGTGGTCGACCGCGGGCAACCGTCGATGCCGAGCCACCAACTCCTCGGCGCTCAAGCGGCGCCGTTGGCTGAGGGGACGCAGTTCCGCGACTTCGTTGCCGTTGCGAGTGATGTGGAAGACCTCGCCGGCTTCGACGGCGTCCATCACGGCCGCGGAGTTGTTGCGGAACTCGCGCTGGGTGATGCTCTTCACGACCCCAATCGTAGCACCGCGTGTCTCATGGGGCTACGGCCGAGCCACGCTTGTAACGCTCGACGGGCCGCCCCGCCGAAGCCCTAGCCCTCGTTGCTCGAATGCCCCGGGAACAGGTGCGCCGCCGGGTTCAGCGCGACCGCGATGTTGTTCACCGCGGTGGCGGCCTCGCCGAACCCGGTGGCGATCAGCTTCACCTTCCCCGGATACGCGGCCACGTCGCCCGCCGCGTAGACCAGCGTCCGCCGCGTCCGCATGGTCGTGTCCACGGACACCGCCCGGTGGTCCAGTTCCAGGCCCCACGACTCGATCGGCCCGAGGTCGGCCGTGAACCCCAGCGCGGCCACGACGGCGTCCGCCGGCAGCACCTTCACGTCGCCGGCCTTGACCTTGACCTCCACCTCGGCCAACGAGGGCGCGCCGCGCAGGGCCGTCACCTCGGCGTCGGTGATGATCTCCACGCCCAGCTCGCGCACCGCCCGCACGGTCGGCGGGTGCGCGCGGAAGTTCGCGCGGCGGTGCACGAGCGTCACGCTGGCGGCGATCGGGTGCAGCGCCAGCGCCCAGTCGAACGCCGAGTCGCCGCCGCCGACGATCACGACGTGCTGCGCGGCGTGCGTCGCCAGCGACGGCACGAAGTGCACCATGCCCCGCCCGAGCCAGTCGTCGCCCGCGGGCAGCGGCCTGGGCCGGAACTCGCCCATGCCCGCGGTGATCAGCACCGCGCCCGCGTTGACGACCGTCCCGTCCGCCAGGCCGACGTGCAGCCGGTTGTCCACAGTGGACAGCGTGCGGGCCTGGCGGCCCAGCAGGTACGTGGGCTTCCACTGCGCGGCCTGCTCGACCAGCGCGTTGACCAGGTCGCGGCCGCGGACGGCCGGGAAGCCCGCGACATCGAAGATCATCTTCTCCGGGTACATCGCGGTGACCTGGCCGCCCGCTTCGGGCAGCGCGTCGACCAGTGCGACGGACAGGTCCCGGAACCCCGCGTAGTAGGCCGCGAACAGCCCCGTGGGACCGGCGCCCACGATCAACAAGTCGACATCCATGCGTTGAACCCCTCTGCCAGTGGTGGGTGGCAGTGCAGGGATTCGACCTTAGGTGCTCAACGCCACCGTGCCCAGATCCCCCTACGGGGACAAACTGGGGACTATGGGTGAACAGGGGTACCGCGTCGAGCACGACACCATGGGCGAGGTCCGGGTGCCGGTCGACGCGTTGTGGCGGGCGCAGACCCAGCGGGCGGTGGAGAACTTCCCGATCTCGGGGCGCGGGCTGGAACGGTCGCAGATCAGGGCGATGGGCCTGCTCAAAGCCGCCGCGGCGAGGGTGAACGAACGGCTCGGCGTGCTGCCGCCCGACGTGGCCGGGGCCATCGCGACCGCGGCGGACGAGGTCGCCGGGGGCGCGCACGACGCGCACTTCCCGGTGGACGTCTTCCAGACCGGGTCCGGCACGTCGTCGAACATGAACGCGAACGAGGTCATCGCGACCCTGGCCACCAGGGGGCTGGGCCGGGACGTGCACCCCAACGACCACGTGAACGCGTCGCAGTCCTCGAACGACACGTTCCCGACGACGCTTCGGGTTGCCGCGACGGAGGCCGTGGTCAAGGACGTGGTCCCGGCGCTGGAACACCTCGCGACGACCCTCGAAGGCCGGTCGGCGGAGTGGGCCGACCTGGTGAAGTCCGGGCGCACGCACCTGATGGACGCGGTGCCGATCACGCTCGGCCAGGAGGTCGGGGCGTGGGCGGCGCAGGTCCGGTACGGCGTGGAGCGGCTGACGTCGTCGGTGCCCCGACTGGCCGAACTCCCCATCGGCGGCACGGCCGTGGGCAGCGGCCTGAACGCGCCGGAGGGCTTCGGCGCGGCCGTGTCCGCCGAGCTCGCGGCCGTGACCGGGCTGCCGTTGACCGAGGCGCGCGACCACTTCGAGGCGCAGGCCACGCAGGACGGCGTCGTGGAGATCTCCGGTCAGCTCAGGACCAC
>DATMCA010001467.1:0-10755 GCA_035559015.1 Umezawaea sp.
CGGGGTCTTGGAGCTGCCAGGCGCCGGAGAGGTGGATGGGTTGGGCGCATCCGCCTGTGGCGTTGACCTTGTCGCGCCAGTCGAGGTAGTCGGGCGCTTTGAGGCGGTGGACGATGCGGTCTTCCAGGGTGAGCACAGCGCCTCCTTTCCGTTGGCGGGCATGAGAAACGGGGCACGGCCGGGTGGTGGCCGTGCCCCGTCGGGTGGATGTGTTAGGAGGTGAAGGCGTGCCCGTTGTGGCTGTGCACCTCCTTGACGATCTGTTCGGCCATGTCCGGGGTGACCCGGACGGTCGCCTGGACGTCGGCGACGGTGAGTTCCCGTCCGGCCGCAGCGGCTTCAGCGGCTTTGGCCTTGACCGCGTTGAGCAGCGATTCCGGTAGCCGGATGCGGGTCGAGGTGGCCAGCGCGGGTGAAGCCTCGGAGACCTTGGCAGTCGGGGCCGTGGAGGCTTTCGGTGCAGGTCGGGCGGCCCGGTAGGCCTTGAGGATGGCCTCGTTCATCCGTTGCTGGATGACCGGCATGACCTCCGCGACCATGAACACGACCAGCGGCACGATCAGGTGGATGGCAAGGTTGCCGAACTCGAACGGCTTGCCCGCCGACCAGATCGGCGCGAGGGCGGGCCAGACGTTCATAAACAGTGTCGAGGTCAACAGGGTCCGCTTGAGCCGTTTGACCCAGACGTCATCGACGGCCAGGCCGTGAGAGAGAACCTCGGACTCGAAGACCAGGAGCATGATCAGGATTCCGGCCAGCATCGGTTCGGCCAACCAGGCGGCCCACCAGAGCGGGTCGGTGATCGGCCGGTGTCCGGCGAGGAAGTCCTGGACCCCGGCGGTGGTGAACCCGAGGCCGAGAGTGAGGAAGAACCACATCCCTCGGGTGATCGTCCGGCGCTGGCCCTCGATGCGGACCGCGAGCATGTCCGGGTCGTCGACCAAGCCGCGGAGTTGGCTGGATTCGGCTTTCTTGCGCCGCAGGTCAACGACTCGTTTCGTGACCCCGGCCGATACGTCGATCTCGTCAGAGTCGTTGTCCTGCAACGGTCTACTCCAGTCCGTTTCCGTAGGTGACCCGGTCGTGAAGGACCCGACCGGAGGGGGTGATCTCCAGTTCATAGGCGTGGACAGGTTCGGTGCCGTCCAAGCTGATCTCGTGGCGGTGGCCCAACGTGAACGCGCCGCGCCGCATGAGGGCGGCCAGGACCGATGTCATCGCGGGGACGAGGCGTTCCGTCGGGTGGCTCCAGTCGACCCGCCAGCCGCTCTCTCCGGTCTCGTCGTCGGCGAGGTAGATGCGCTGGCGGGCCTGGACCATGACGAACGCCACCGTGTTGCGCAGGTCTTCCGGCGGCCAGGACTCATCGGTGGCATCGGGTGTCGGGGTGTCGGTCATCGGTGTCAGCTCCCCTCAGGGGTGGTCTGGGCCGCCCATTCCGCGTGCTGGGCGACCATGCGGGTGAAGTAGTCGGCTTCGTCGGCGTGCAGCCGCGCGAGCTGTTCGGCCAGTTCCCCTAATGACTCGTAGTCGGAGCGGGTGGCGTGTCCGTCCACACGGCGCTGGTAGGCCCGCCAGGCGATGTCGGCGTAGCTCTCCTGGAGTCCGGTGAGCGTGCCGGAGGCGGACCAGTGCTTTGCCGCTGCTGCGTTGAACGCGCTGTCGGTCATCGGGTCCGCCGTCCTTCCCGGTGTTCCAGCGACAGCCGCCGGTAGTGGTCGGCCTCGGTGTCGTGGAGTTGGTAGAGCTTGTGGGCGATCTCGGCGGCTTCCACGGCCTGGCGGTCGGGCAGTTCCCCGTTGTCGTCGGCGTGCCGCAGCACCAGGTCGTTGAACCGCTCCGTCAGCTCCGGAATCGACCCGTACAGCGCGGCGGTCCGAGCGTCGGACGTTGAACTGCCGCGCCGAGGCGCAGGGGACGCGAGATCGAAGGCGTTCCGGATCATCGGACACCTCGCAGGTAGAACCAGCGGGTGCGGATCTTGCGACCGGCGGTGGTCAGCTTGAACTTGTAGACCTTGCGCCGAATCACTCCTTGGAGCTGCGAGGTGAACTCGCCCTGTTCGGCGAACCGTTGGGAGACAAAGTGTTCCACGATGGTCGTCACGTCGTCGTCGGCGTGGCGGCAGTGCCCGTCGCCATCGAGCCGGACCACCCGACCACTCGGGTCGATCTCGCCGTACTTCCCGTCGTGGATGTCGTCCAGAACGTGCACCAGGACGTCGGGTTGGCCGCCGTATCCGGCTGGCGTGCCATGCTCGACCGGCGGGGCAGGGGTCACCTCGGGCGCGTCGGCGAACAGGTCGAACTGTCCAACGTCCTTGCGCCGCGCGGTCACAACCGTCCGCCGATCCGGTGGTTGATCTCGCGGCGGACGAAGTCCCGCAGCGTGAAGAACACCGCCACCGTGCCCAAGCCGGACAGGGCGACGGTCCAGCCGAACACCTTGCCCATGCCGTCGACCTGGTAGATCACGAACAGCACGGCCGCGACGAGCGCGAGGAACAGCGCGAACCGCCAGGCGGCCCACAGCCGGATACCCAAGTTCCACATGACAACCTCCAGTGAGTGCAATTTGTGTTGTGCGGCAACGACTTCCTGTGTTTCTGGCTAGGCGACGGAACGCAGCGCGGGGCGTCCGGCGGTGACGAACGCGACGAGATCGCGGATGTCCTGGTCGTCCTGGTAGGAGGCGCGGACCCGCAGCGGGTGCGGGAGCCCTGCTGGACGACGTAGCCGATTCCGGCGTGCGCGGCATCCAGCGGGATCTCGTCAGCGAGCGCACCGCGCAGGCGCATGCCGTCACCCAGGACCATGTCCACCTGGGATTGCGAGGTCACCGACAGGCACACACGGGAGGTGAACAGCTCCCGGACCGGCACGGTGTCCTTGGTGGGTTCCTGCACGTACCCGCAGACCCCGAACCCGGCCGCACGGCCCTGCGTCATGATCTCGGCGAGCAGCTTGAGCACCGCGCGGACCTCGGAGGACGGGCCGTAGGCGGTCATCATCCCGAGTTCGTCGATCTGCAACAGCCGCAACGGCGTCTCCACGCTGGGCGTGAACTTGCGCACCGCTTGCGCCCGCAGCTCCGCCTGGCGCACCTTCAATTCGTCGCGGAACGCTTCCACGGTCTCCACGGCGTCGTCCCAATTGATGGCCCGGCGGTGGAAGATCGGAGCGCCGACCTCGGTCTCCATGCCTTCTTTGAGGTCGATCACGTCCGCCTTGACGATCCCGTCCCGCAGCAGCGGAGCCATGCCGCGCAGCGGCGACCACAGCAGCGAACCCTTGCCCGATCCGGTGGCACCGGCCACGAACAGGTGCTGGCCGATCAGCGACTGTGTCCAGGCGTTGCCGTACTCGTCATCACCCAACTCGATCGCGGACAGGTCGACCTCGGACGAGTCGTGCGGCAAGTCGATCGCCGGGATCGGGTCGGCGTCGAAGGGGTTGGTGCGCTCGATGACCAGCGCGATCACCTGCGGCTTCACCTTCATTACCGCGACCCGCTGAGCCAACAACGCGTGCGCCAGGGCGTCCGCTTTCTCCTCGAACATCGTCGGGGTCTGCCCGCGGTTGATCCGCACGAACAGCGTGTCGATCGATGGCGACGCCGAGTGGACCTTGATGATCCGGGGCACGGCCATGCCGTCGGTGCGGCGGTTGATGCTGACCAGGTCGCAGTCCAGCAGGATGTCCGACCAGCGACGCCCCACGTAGGACAGCCACCGGCGGTGAAACGCCCGCAGACGCGGCCCGATCAGGTGGTCGAACGACGCGGGGTGCCCTCGGTACCAGCCGAGCATCCCCACAGCGGCACCACCCAACACGCCGCCAGTGGTGGTCACTCCGAGTTCGAGCACCGACGTGGTGGCAGCAGCGGCCAGCGCGGGCGGGACCGCCACCATGCCGGGGTGGCGGAAGCCCCACTTGAGAGCGCGGAATTCGATTCCCTGTGTGCGGGTTGGCTTCGGCATTGCTGCCTCCTTATCGGCAGAGGGGAACCGGGGGCTCGATCAGCGAATGGCGTGATCGAGCCCCCGGCATGAACGGCGGGTTAGTCGAGGTAGGGCTTGACGTCCTCCAGCGCGACGGACAGATGGCCCATCGCGGTGGTGACCTTGTTGAACTTCCCGATGAACCGGTGCCGAGCGAACGTCATCTGGTCCATCGCTTCCTTGAGCTGCGTCATCGCGGCGTCGATGTCCGAGGTGACCTGATTGGTGGCGAAACGCGCGGCCATGTCACACCCCGCGCTTCTCTGCCACGGGACGTCCGATGTGGACCGGGCGACCGGCCTCACGTGACGCCGCAGCCGATGCCGCCATCAGCGGGATGTCCGCCACGATCTCGGCGAACTCCTTCCACCGGATCACCGTGGACGACTGCTCATCGGTGGCGAAGCACGTCAAAGACAAGTCCAGTCCTTCAGGACGCACCGTGAAGGACACGATCGTCTGGCGATCTCCGCCGTACCAGAACGGGGTGGCGTCCTGCGTCAACGCCCGCGCCTCTTCACGTGACATCTCGTGATCATTCGAACTGCTCACCACTACTCCTCATGGTTGAAAGCGACACTCGTACGGACTACGTCCTCGCCGACCCAGATAAGGCAAGATCATCCATATGAGTTCAGACGAGAACGGCGCGATCATCACGATCAAACTCGCCAAGATCGAAGGCCCCCGATGGGATGAGCAGAAGGAAGCCGTCAAAGCGACCGGGGCGATCTTTCAAAAATCAGCAAAAACCTGGCTGATCGAGACTGAAACGAACACTTTTCCGGCTGACGTCCTGAACCGGCTCTTCGAGATCGCGGCAGAGTTCGGCACGCAGATCAAGCTGCTTATCCTGCGTGACTGACCAAGTCGGTTCCTGTCGAAACGCGAGCTGTGTCAGACCCTCCAGCCGCGAGCGATCAGGTCCGCCTCGTACTTCTTGGCGGTCGCGGTCAAGTCCTCGATCACCACGACCGCCTTGTCCGCCAACGACTTCAGGTCGCCGGAGGTCGGCAAGCTCCACGCGTCGGTGGGGAGCTTGGAGTCGTCGACCTTGTCGATCGTGCCGCGTACCTGGTCGTCGATGACGCCTTGCAGCAGCGTGATCGCGGTCTTGAACGAGGCGTAGCGCTCTTGCGCGACCTTGTTCACCATTTCTATAGCCACGGTGTGCCCTTTCTTCGGTGGTACGGGAGAGACCAAGACCCCCGGCAATGGATTGGCTGTGTCCGGGGATCAAGGAATCTCCCGGTGCGCGAATGGCACCGGAAGAAGGCATAGTTCGGCCCACTATTGAATTCTCAAAGGACAAACGGGATTCCCTCGCTATTGGCGCAATGCCTGCCCCGACGAATCGGAGGGGTTAACTGTCCACAAGGGCCTGACCGCGATGAGCGGTCCACGAAGCGTTCCTACGACGGCAGGTCAGCCGACGGGCTTGAGGCCCTGCGCCTTGAACGCGATGCCGGAGACGGTCTCGCCGCGGTCGTTCTTGAAGCTGTAGGGCGACACGGTCGCGCCGATCAGCTCGACCAGCGAACCGAACTCGAAGTCGTCGCCCTGCGCCGTGGGGTCGGTCGTGAGGGTCACCTTGATCTCCTCACCCTTCTCGCCCTGCGTCTTGGACATCAGCGAGACCACGAACAGCGCGACGCCCTCCCTGTCGGTCACGATCTCTTCGGTCCGGCCGTCGTCGGTCTTGCGGGTCTTCATCACGGGAGCCTCCGTGACGATCAGCTTGTAGCCGCTCAGGTTGACCGGGATGTTCCGCATGGCTGCCTCCGAGATGGTCTGATTAGAACTATCTCTATTAGACACCCGAGGACGACAAGAGTCGATAGAGATAGTTCTATCTGGAATTCTCGCTGGTCAGGAGCGGTAGAGATAGAGTTATCCAACCGACGAGGGGGGTCCCACCGTGGCCATGGGGTACAAGGAGCTTGCGACGATGCTGCGCGATGGCATCCAGCGCGGCGACTACGCGCCCGGAACGACGCTGCCCAAGCAGGACGAGCTGGCCACCGAGCACGGCATGAACATCAACACCGTGCGCAAGGCCATCTCCGTCCTGGAGGCCGAGGGACTTGTGGACTCGGTGCGTCGTCGAGGGACAGTCGTTCGACCGCGTCCAGCCATGAAGCGCCTAGGCGTCATGCGCTACGCCAAGAGCAAGTGGAAGTTCGGACTCGTCGCGTTCGCCGCCGACCGGGAGGCGTCCGGTCGTGCTTGGAAGCCTGGCGATCAGACGAACACCGTCGGCAAGGTCAAAGCCGATGCGGAGATCGCGGAAGCGCTCGGGGTAGCGGAAGGCTCGACCGTCTACGAGCGAGCCCGCCTAGTGAAGGACGGCGACACCCCGACCCACACCCTCACGAGCTACTACAACCCCAGCCACGTCGAGGGCACCCCGCTGGTTGACCCCAAGCCCGGCCCGGCCACTCCAGGCGGAGGCTATGCCGTACTCACGATGCAAGGCCTAGAGCCCGACCACATCACCGAGAGCTTCCACTCGCGGATGCCGACCCCTGACGAGGTGGCGAAGCTGGAACTCCCTGCGGGCGAACCCGTGATGATCCTCAAGCGCCGGACGTTCACGGAGGACGACACACCGATCGAGTTCGCGCGAGGGGTACACGCCGCGAGTCGGTTCGAGTGGTCGTACACGTTCCAGATCCCCGACTGACCGATCAGGAAGGCGGGCCGGTGGCGCCCATCGAGATTCCTCCGCAGCACCGCGCCGACGTGCTGACCCTCTGGGACTACCACGACATGAAGCACGCAGTCCGTCCGGTCGACGCCGCGATCGGCCTGGGAAGCCATGACATCGGCGTGGCCGTCCGCGTAGCCGAGTTGTACAAGGCGGGAACCTTCCCGCTGGCCGTCTTCACCGGTGCCAACGCGCCGACGACGATCGAGCGGTTTCCGCGAGGCGAGGCGGTGCATTATCGCGAGTACGCCCTTGGACACGGCGTGCCCGACGAGGCGATCGTGATTGAAACAGAGGCAGCCAACACCGCTGAGAACTTCGAGTTCACGCGGAAGGTGTTGCAGGGCAAGGGGATCGAGATCCGGTCGGCCGTGTTGGTGTCTAGGCCGTACCAGGAGCGGCGGGCGTACGCGACCTGTCGGAAGCTGTGGCCAGAACTGGACGCCATCTGCACGTCGCACAGGCCGCCGATAGACGAGTACATGGCCGAGATCGGCGACGCCGACTTCGTGATCAGCATGATGGTCGGCGACACCCAGCGGATGACCTTGTTCGCCGAGCACGGTTATGCCATCCCACAGGACATCCCGCCAGCAGTCGAGGCAGCCTACGAACGCTTGATTGCCGCCGGGTACACAAGCAGGCTGCTCTAGCAGGTCCAGCGTCCGGACCCTTTGCCACAAACGACAGGATCCGTCTAGTACACAGGGGTGCACGTGATGAGTCTTGGTGACGAGCTGTCTCGGAGTTCTTTGCAGGTACAGGTAGCGAGCAAGATCCGAGACGACATCAACTCGGGTCGATTACGACACGGCCAAGCCTTACCGTCGACTCGCGACCTTGCGCAGCAATGGGATGTCAGCATCTTCACGGTGAACGAGGCCATGAAGTTGCTGATCCACGATGGTCTTGTAATCAGTAAATCTCGTTCCGGGCGCGTCGTTCACTCGCCAGGCCAACCACCTGCAGATGAAGTCGCGCAGGTACGTGCGGATCCTGACCCCGTGCGCCGAGGTAGGCGAGCCAGCGACCTGATTGCGTTGTATCAGCAGCGAGCCAATGACCTTGCCCAGATCAGGCGAGACGCGATCGATGAAGCTCATGATGTGTTGGGCAGCTACACCGAGGTTGCGAAGGCGCTTGGTCTGACCAAGGGGCGAATCACCCAGATCCGCCAGGCAGCACCACCCACGCCCGACTGATCCGCTCAGGTCGGTCCTCCGACGCTGGCGTGTTCAGAGTTTCTTTTCTTCATCAAGGCGGCCCCTGCCGGGGCCGCTCACGCCGCTGAACTTGGCAGTCCGGCAGGGCCAGGGGCCCGGCTTCGCCACCCTGGCCCGCCGACTGCCCAGGCGCGATCGACCCCGGCAGCCGCCGCAAATTGCTACAGGTCTATTTGCCGCTCGGCACAGTGACCTCAGGGAGGACTTCACCTGAGCCGCTGAACACCTGAAATGGTCGATTCCAGGACTCGCCCGGAAAGCTGGGCGATGTCACTTCCCATCGATACACGCCCGGTTCAAGTGTCATTCCTGCGCTAAGAGT
Source organism: Umezawaea sp. (assembly GCA_035559015.1). Classification (GTDB taxonomy): domain Bacteria; phylum Actinomycetota; class Actinomycetes; order Mycobacteriales; family Pseudonocardiaceae; genus Umezawaea. Next base: position 8,253 of record DATMCA010001467.1, read on the forward strand.
CACTACAAGTGGAACCATGTTTGGCACCTGGGGCGCATTCCCTTGGTCTTCCACCGTGAATTCGGCGTTAATCTCAAGTTGCCCACCCTGGGCATCTGAAACGATGTTTCCATCCATATTCAGAAGTCGGATATTTAGATTGTGCGTCACGCCCTGCTCATCCTGGCTTGCCTCAACTAGGAGCAATATGGAGTGTACTCCGAGGGGGGTTCCGGTTCTGGCCCAGCCCAACCCTAGGGCATTAACCTTGTTATTTACATCAGGGGTGGCAAAATCGGCAAGCAATACCGTAATTTTCATGTCAAACTCAGCTTGCTCGATCCGCTTGCCCTAACGCGCGCGCGCTGAAATGGGCCACCTGTAGTTGGGGGTGAGGAATTTGAAACTAAAGTAGAGGCGGCAACGAAGTGATCGGAAACGACATGGCGTATCAATACCCCGACCGCGAGTGCATATCGGCGAATCGTAGAAAGTTTCGGATCAGTGTCGACCCTCTCGAAAGCCGCCACTGCGGGCTGGGTGACGCCCATACGTTGTCCAACCTCGCTTTGCGTCAAGCCCTTGGCATGGCGGTATGCAACCAACTTGCGCAGCAGTTGATCATCAGACTCGACCAGTTCTAGGGCCAACCACTGGACGGGGTCGTTGGTGTCGATGCCCAAAAGATCATCAATCTCGTCGCGCACGCCCCACCTCCCTCATCAGCTGCAAGTTATACTACCTGTTTTCTTCTCGGCTCAGCCAGGCCTTGTATCTATGGCCAGCTTCGTCTATGTGTCGGTTCTGCGTAGTGAGCCCATCGTGCCCCGAGGGCTTGCCGCCGAACTTCAAGGCCAAGCGGAGAGGGCCACGGTTGCTGTGCCAGCCGAAGTACAGTCTCCAGAGCTGCTCAGGAGCCCTTTGGCCCAAGGGGCGTTCGTCTGCGTCGAAGTTCAGACGGAGCTCGTAGATCAACCGGTTCCGCTGGATATGTCGGATGTCAAGGTGAGGCTTCAGTCTGCCCTCCTTCGCAGCCTTGAGCAGGCGTTTCAGCTCTGCCAAGATCATTGCTCGTTCTGGCCCTGGGCTTCCGGCGCTGTGCATCTCCAGTCTGACGACTGGTACGCCGCGTTCATCGCGGTAGTGGTCCCAAATTCCACCACTCGCAGCGGCAACCGTCTCGACTGCGCCCACTCGACCTCCCGCATCTAAGTTGATATCCCAGCATGTCGATGGCGTCTTGCCTCGCGTTACGGGCTGAATCGCGCGATCGGGTGAACACCGGAGCCGTTGGCCAATGTCCTCGCCGGACGGGCAGGTCTCCGGGATGGTGGGGAGGGCGGGACGCTGCGGTCCGTTCGGAGCCTGGTGCCATCCCATCGACCTCCACAAGGGCTATCACGTCGTCACCAGGGGGCAAGCTTGAGGCGGTAGCGTGGACGTTGGTGGGGATGTTGCCCCCTGGTGACGACGTGATCGGGCTGCGCCAGGTCGACGGGATGGCACAGAGGCCCCTCTCTTGTTGGGGCAAGATCAACGCCACACTTTTGCCCCACAATATGACGGCAGAGGACCCCGGACGACGGTCTGTGATGGACGGTCGGGTGAGCGGTCTCCGCTGCTGGCGGTAGGTGCCGGAAGTCGTTGGTAGACAACGGGAAAGCGGACCTAGAATCCGTCAGGTCGTGGGTTCGAACCCCACCTGCCCCACCGGATTTGCAGGTTGGTGCACTGCGAGTGGTGGGGTGAGGGCGACGCCTGATTTACGGAGCCGGTGGCTAAAAGGGCTCTGGTGCGTCTGCTTCTTGCGGTACATGAGCGCGTCGGCGGCGTAGGCGGTCAAAGGCCTTGGGGGACGTGAGGCTGTTCAGGTGGGTGGTGATGTGGTGGGCGCAGGTGGTGGGGGTGTGGGTTGTGGTGTCTACCTGGATGTCGTTGTCGCGGTGGGCGTAGACGTTGGTTTGGGAGGCCGCTAGGCCGTGGGGGCGGTTGCCGCGTTGGTGTTCTCTGCGGGTTAGTTCTTCCTGGGAGCAGAGGACGTCGATCAAGGTGACGTCGTAGCCGTTTAAGACGTCCAAGAGGTCGTTCAGGCGCCACGGTTCGGTGAGTGGGTAGTCCATGATGACGTCGTTGCCCGTTGAGGCCAGGGCGGCGATGACTCGGTGGTAGCCTCGGCGGGTTTTTCGGAGCATCTCCGCGGTTTGCGAGTCGGTCAGGGTTCGGGTGTGGACTGTTGAGCGCATGCCGCTGATGTCGTCCACGGGCACCAGGAACCACGGGTCCGGGAGCAGGGGGAGCAGGGCCCGGCCGATGCTGGATTTGCCTGAGCTCGAAGGGCCGTTCAGCAGGATTACGCGTCCGGGTGTCATCAGGTGACGGTACGAGTGACGAGGGTGACGGTCTCCGCGGGGAGCGTGGCCGCGGAGACCGTGGGGCCTCAGTTCTTCAGGAGCAGGGCGATGGATTCGCGCAAGGGCGTGGTGGGGTGGCCTGAGAGGGTGCTCAGGTCGTGGGTGTCGGAGGA
>DATMCA010001468.1:0-2184 GCA_035559015.1 Umezawaea sp.
TGGCGGCCGGATCGTGGCCCGGCGAACTACGCCAGGTTGAACGTCGACTGGTGGATTTGGTGGATAGCAGTCGGCACCGCACTTGCCGCCGCGGCGGCCCCGGTTCGCTGGCGCAATCGCCGACCGTATCCCGCTCCAAGCAGCGCTTGGCGCTTTAGCACCTGGGCCCGCCGTCTGCGCAGTCGCCGAGAATATGCCAGCGGCGCCCCCGTCGACTGGGCTCCGCCTCTCGCAAAGGTGATCTTCAACCGTGATCTGGCCGTCGGTATACCCGTCCAACGTGCAGGTCGCAGAAGAATCCGAAGACCAGCCGATGGCCGCCCGCCAACGACAGCACGCGAACCGCCCGCAGCATGTCTGTTCGGGCGCAAGGTCCGCAGCCGGTCGTCCGCACCTGTGGCGCCTCGCCCGGACTTTCCTCGATCTACAGCTTGTTCGACCAACGCCTCCGCGCGCACTCACCGCCGTACGCTGGGCAAGGACCCGTCGTCGGCGTCGCCTACGGGTGCCTCGACACGGGTGCCTCGACGAACGCGGAGCGCCGCTCAGCCTGTAGTGGCCTCGTCCAAGGCCTTCTCGAGGTCCTTCTCATCGGCCCGCATCTGCTTCTTGAGCAGCTTGTTGCCGCGGGTAACGGCCGCGTCCACGCGCGCCTCTGTATCCTGCGCCGCGACCACCAGGAGGCCGCTTTGACCCTCGTCGAGGAGCTCGCCGAGATCCTTCAGATCCGACCGGCTTATCCCGGCAGCAGCGTGACCCGCCAACGCGCCCAGACCGGCGCCACCAGCGCCGCCAGCAACCAGACCAGCTCCGATCGCGACCGCGGGAAACAAGGCAACGAGAGCCCCGACAGCGAGTCCGACGCCAAGACCAACAGCGGCGCCTTGAATGGTCGGCTCCTCGTGATGCTTGACGATCTTGACCTCGCCGTCCGCCCGGCGGGTGACGACGGCGGCGTCGTAGGTGTCGCCGACGGTCGTCTCCTTCCAGATGTCGCGGACTGCCTCGTAGTCAGCCACGGCGTCATCGACCGATTCGTAGCTGGCTGCGAACACCAACAATGTGTCCATTGCCATGGGATTCTGCTCCTTCCGGGTCGACCGACCGACGCGGCCGTCCTCCTGGCAGCCTAAGAGCCCAGACTCTGGGGCGGACAGGGTCTTTAGCCACATTGTCGTTTTGAGTTCACATAGATGTAACTTCTTCTGGTTGGGGGCTGTTGAGTGAGGAGATGTGCGGGTGCGGGTTGTCGAGTAGCGACCCTGCGCAGTCGGCACGTTCAGATCGCGGGCAATGGGGTACGCGGTCTTGCCCTCCGTGCGCTCCCGCAAAACGTGCGCCACCACGTCGTCTGGCATCGACCTTGGTCGCCCGAGGATGACACCGTGGTCACGTCGCACGGCCAGCGCCTCCCGCGTATGGCTTCGGATGAAGTTCGCGCTAGAGCTCCGCGAAGACCACAGCCATGTGCGCCATCGCCTTGCCCATCTGGCCTGCCGCGTGGGGTCGTCCCATCGCAAGGCCGATGCCGGCTTAGTCGCTTGCGGTTTCCGGACTGGGGACGACCACGGCTCGGTGGATCTCGCGGGTCAGTCCTGCGATGGCTCGAGTCAGCTCGGTGTTGGTGTCCAGCTCGTGCTCCTCGACCAGGAAGTCGTGGTCAGCCTTCTGTTGTTGGAAGGCGGCCTGGCGGTTTTGACCGATCATCACGAAGGTCGACAAGAAGATTGCCTCGAGCGAGACGACTAGTGTCAGCGTCGGCCACGGGCTCCTCTCGATTACCAGCATCCAGAAGGCGAACCCGACGATGTGCACGTAGACGAAAAGCATGGATCCTGCATACTTCGTGATCGCGTCCGCTATCCGCAGCTGTGTCTGTTCAGCATGTTTCCTCAGGTCTTCCACCACCGCTGGGTGATGGTTCGTCAGGTCAAGTCGACGTTGTGCGGTCATGAAAGCGAGCCTGGCACCCAAGCGCCACCCGGGGAAGGGCCAGGACACTAACCACGGACGCGCGAGCGCGTGGCCGGCATGGCGGTCGGCCGAGGAAGTTGGGTCAGAGAAGCTCCGGCAACTGCGCACTTTGACCGCCGATAAGACCAGCTCTGTACGTAGCATCTGCCACACGCTTGGCATCTCTAAAGCGACCTTTTACCGCTACCTCAACTCCTGACGACATTCGGC
>DATMCA010001469.1:0-3708 GCA_035559015.1 Umezawaea sp.
GGCGGCCGTCGGCGCGATGGTGCTGGCGTACTCCGACCGGCACGGCAAGGGCGAGAAGAAGACCCAGAAGGAACTGGTCGAGGAGCGCTTCAAGGGCGACCGCCCCGGCTCCCTGCCCGGCCCCGGTGTCTTCGCCACGGCCAACTCCGTCGCCACGCCCGCGCTGCTGCCCGACGGTTCCGTCGCGGAGGAGTCGCTGTCGGCCCTCATCGAGACGACCACCAAGGAACGCCTCGCGGACGATGTCGCCGAGGTGTCCGGCACGGCCCACCAGGCCGACGCGCACGCGCTCACCGGTCCCGCCCCGTCGAAGGAGGGGGACAAGTGACCCCGACCTACTACCTGCTCCTGTCCGCGCTGCTGTTCAGCCTCGGCGCGGTGGGTGTTCTGGTGCGGCGCAACGCAATCGTCGTGTTCATGTGCGTCGAGCTGATGCTCAACGCGGTGAACCTCACGCTGGTCACGTTCTCCCGCATGCACGGGGAGCTCGACGGCCAGGTGATGGGTTTCTTCGTGATGGTCGTGGCAGCCGCCGAAGTCGTGGTGGGCCTGACGATCATCATGTCGATCTTCCGCACGCGTCGCTCGGCCTCGGTCGACGATTCCAACCTGCTGAAGTACTGAGAGGTCACCGGTGACGGAATCAGTTGCCGCCAGCGGGCTCGCGAGTCTCGCCTGGTTGCTGCTAGCCCTGCCCGCGTTCGGTGCGGCTGTGCTGCTGCTGGCGGGTAAGCGGGCCGACAAGTGGGGCCACCTCCTCGGCTGCGCCACGATCATCGCGGCGTTCGGCTACGGGCTCGCGCTGTTCTTCACGACCCTGGGTCAGGGTCCCGAGGAGCGCACGAGCGAACTCCACCTGTTCGACTGGATCCCGGTCGGCGCCCTGGACGTCGAGTTCGGCCTGCGGATCGACCCGCTGTCGTTGACGTTCGTGCTGCTGATCACCGGTGTCGGGTCCCTGATCCACGTCTACTCCATCGGCTACATGGCGCACGAGGAGGGCAGGCGCAAGTTCTTCGCCTACCTGAACCTCTTCGTGTCGGCGATGCTGCTCCTGGTCCTGGGCAACGGGTTCGTGACGCTGTACTTCGGCTGGGAGGGCGTGGGCCTCGCCTCCTACCTGCTCATCGGCTGGTACCAGTACAAGCCGGAAGCGGCCTCCGCGGCGAAGAAGGCGTTCCTGATGAACCGGGTCGGCGACCTGGGTCTCGCGATCGCGATCTTCATCATGTTCAAGGAGCTGGGCACCACCACCTACACCGACGTGTTCGCGCGGGTGGACGAGCTGTCGTCCGGCTCGATCCTGGCGATCACGCTGCTGCTCCTGCTCGGCGCCTGCGGCAAGTCGGGCCAGTTCCCGCTCCAGGCCTGGCTCCCGGACGCCATGGCGGGCCCGACGCCGGTCTCGGCGCTGATTCACGCGGCGACGATGGTGACCGCGGGCGTGTACCTCATCGCCCGCTCGAACCCGCTCTACAACCTCAGCGCGGACGGCCGCCTGGTCGTGATGATCATCGGTACCGTCACGCTGCTGATCGGCTGCGTCATCGGCTGCGCGTACGACGACTTCAAGAAGGTCCTCGCGTACTCGACGGTCAGCCAGATCGGCTACATGATCCTCGCCGTCGGCCTCGGCCCGGTGGGCTACGCGCTCGGCATCATGCACCTGCTGACGCACGGTTTCTTCAAGGCCGGGCTCTTCCTCGGTGCCGGTTCGGTCATGCACGGCATGAACGACGAGGGCAACATCCGCCGGATGGGCGGGCTCGCGAAGTACATGCCCATCACGTTCGCGACGTGGGGCCTCGGCTACCTGGCGCTGATCGGCATCCCGCCGTTCTCCGGCTTCTTCTCCAAGGACGCCATCATCGCGGCCGCCTTCGGCGAGCCGGGCTGGCGCGGCTACGTGTTCGGCGGTGTCGCCCTGCTGGGCGCCGCGCTGACCGCGTTCTACATGACGCGCCTGCTGATCCTGGTCTTCCTCGGCAAGCCGCGCTGGAAGGAGCTCAAGACCTCCGAGGACGGTCGCGAGTACCACCCGCACGAGTCGCCGTGGTCGATGACGGTCCCGATGATCGTGCTGGCCGTCGGCTCCGTCGGCGCCGGATTCTTCCTGGAGAACGGCGAGCGCCTCGCGGGGTGGCTGGAGCCGACCCTCGGCCCGCTGCGGGAGACGCACGGCGTGCTCGACCACACGATGGTCGCGATCCTCAGCGTCGGCCTGTCGCTGGTGGGCGTGGCGCTCGCGTTCCTGCTCTTCGGCCGCAAGCCGCAGCCGACCGCGCGCCCGCTGCGCGTGTCGTTCCCGGTCCGCGCCGCGCGCGCCGACCTGTACGGCAACGCGCTCAACGAGGCGCTGTTCGCGCGGCCGGGCACCTGGCTCTCCCGCGCGCTCGTGTTCGTGGACAACAAGGGTGTCGACGGTCTCGTCAACGGGACCGCCGCGCTGCTCGGCGGTAGCTCCGGCCGGTTGCGCCGTCTCCAGACCGGTTTCGTGCGCTCGTACGCGCTCTCCATGCTCCTGGGCGCGATCTGCGTGCTGGGCGCGCTTCTGATGGTGAGGTTCTCGTGAGCTGGACGCTGATCGCGCTGCTCCTGCTGCCGCTGGTCGGCAGCTTGGTGGTGGCCTTCCTGCGGGGGAACGACCGGACCGCGAAGTTCGTCGCGCTCGGGTTCTCCCTCGTGGAACTCGCGCTGGCGGTCGTCGCCTGGGTGGCGTACGACCCGTCGTCGAGCGCCAGGTTGCAGCTGACCAGTTCGGCCGAGTGGATCCCGAGCTTCGGGGTGCACCTGTCGTTCGGCGTGGACGGCATCGCGCTGGTGATGATCGCGCTGATCGCCTTCCTGATGCCCGTCGTCATCGGCGGCACCTGGTCGGACAAGCTGCCCGAGGGCCGCAGCGCGAGCGGGTTCTTCTCGCTCCTGCTGGCGATGCAGACCGGCATGGTCGGCGTGTTCGCCGCGACCGACGTGTTCGTGTTCTACGTCTTCTTCGAGGCCGTCCTCGTCCCGATGTACTTCCTGATCGGCCGCTTCGGCGGCCCGAACCGGCAGTACGCGGCGATGAAGTTCTTCCTCTACTCGCTGCTCGGCGGGCTGATCATGCTCGCGTCGGTGATCGGCCTCTACGTCACCAGCGCGGACAAGCTGGGCCAGGGCACGCTCGACTGGGCCACGCTCGTCACGGTCATGAAGGACGCGCCGACGTCCACGCAGATCTGGCTGTTCCTCGGGTTCTTCATCGCCTTCGCGATCAAGGCCCCGCTGGTGCCGCTGCACACGTGGCTGCCCGACGCCGGTGCCGAGGCGCCCGTCGGCGCAGGCGTGCTGCTCGTCGGCATCCTGGACAAGATCGGCACGTTCGGCTTCCTGCGCTACTGCCTGCCGCTGTTCCCGGTGGCCAGCAAGGAACTCGCGCCGCTGGTGCTGTCCCTCGCGGTCATCGGCATCATCTACGGCTCGCTGCTCGCGGTCGGCCAGACGGACATGAAGCGGTTCGTCGCGTACACCTCGATCGCCCACTTCGGCTTCATCGCGCTGGGCATCTTCGCCTTCACCACCGAGGCGGCCACCGGCGCGGTGCTGTACATGGTCATGCACGGCATCACGATCGCGCTGCTGTTCATCGTGGTCGGGATGCTCATCTCCCGGGGCGGCTCCCGCCTCATCCAGGACTACGGCGGCATGGCGAAGCTGACCCCGGTGCTG
>DATMCA010001470.1:0-3600 GCA_035559015.1 Umezawaea sp.
TCCTTCGCGCTGGTGGCGAGGTCGTGGCGCAGCGCGGCGTCCTCCGCCGGGGTGCGGCCGCGCGGCCGGGTGCCCTTGATCGGCTCGGACAGCACGACCCGGTCGCGGTCGACCCGCAGGAACCGCTCGGGTGACGTGCTCAGCACCGACAGCTCCCCGAACCGCAGCAGCGCCCCGAACGGCGCCGGGCTCTCCCGCCGCAGGAACCGGTAGGCCTCCCACGGGTCGACGGCACCTCGCCAGGTCACCTCGTTCGTCAGGCACACCTCGTAGGTCTCCCCCGCGGTGATCGCCTCCAGGCACGCGTCGATCAGCTTCAGGTAGTGCGGGCGGGCGTGCCTCAACGACACCTCGGCGGAACCGGGACTCACCGCCGCCACGGGTTCGGGCAGGGTGTCGACCGCGAGCAGCGCGGCCTCGACCTCGTCGAACCAGCCGTCGTCGGTCAGCGACAGCAGGTGCGTGCGCCGCTCCCGGTGGTCGAACACCACCGCGCGGTCGGCGAACAGCAGGGCGGCGTCCGGGTGTTCGGACCGGTGGGCCGCCGCGCCGCCGCACTCGGCCTTCAGCTCGTACCCGAGGTAGCCCACCCAGCCGAGCGCGAACTCGAACGGCAGGTCGAGCGGGCGCACGGCGTTGTCCGCCAGGTCCCGTTCCAGCCAGTCGAAGAACGGCCCGTCGTGCACGGCGACGCCGTCGGCACCGGTCACGGTCACCCGCCCGGCGAACACGTCGAAGGTGGCGGTCCGCGCCAGCGGCCCGCTCGCGTCCCCCATCACCGAGAACCGCCCGCGCTCACCCGTTCGGCTGCTGTCCAGCCAGAACGCGTCCGGCGACGAGCCGTGCAACCGCGTGAACGCGGCCTCGGGATCCGGGTGCGCGTCCAGCGACCGCACGTGGACCTCCCGCGACGGACGCGGAGCGTCAGGTCGGTTGACCGGAACGGGTGTGATCGGCGCGACCGCGTGGTGCTCCTCGGTGAGACGGCGAAAGTTCGCCAGCAGCCGGTGGCCGTGCTCGGTGCAGATCGACTCGGGGTGGAACTGCACCCCCCACGCCGGTCGCGTCCGGTGCCGCACGGCCATCAGCACGCCGTCGTCCGACCAGGCGATCGGTTCCAGTTCGGGCGGCAGGTCGGTGACCGCCAGCGAGTGGTACCGCACGACCGGGAACGGCGACGGCACCCCGTCGAACAGGTCCGCGCCGGTGTGCCGCACGAGGTCCACCCGACCGTGCCGCGGTTCCGGCGCGAGCCCGACGGTGGCCCCGTGTTCCAGGCACAACCCCTGGTGGCCGAGGCAAACACCGAGGAGGGGAATGCGCGCGTGCGCTATTACGTCTTGGCAGAGGCCGAAATCGACCCTATTTCGGGGGTTGCCCGGTCCGGGTGAGATCACCACGTTGTCGAAACCGTCGAGATCGGCCAGCCGGAAGTGCGGATCGTCGTTCGTGATGACGACCGGATCGTGCCCGTTCACCCGTGCGAGGTACTGGAACAGGTTGAACGTGAACGAGTCGTAGTTGTCGATCAACAGCGTGCGCATGACGTACGGCACGGTACCTGCTGAAACACTCGAAAGGAGTACTCCGACCACGGGCCGGTGGCGCGGATCTCAACGGGTACGGTGGTGCCCTGATGAGCGAGGACGAAGAGCAGGACGACGACTACTCGGAAGACGACGACGAGGGCTTCGAAGAGGACTTCGAGGAAGACCCGTCGGACCTGTTCGAGGTGACCCGCGAGGTCCGGACCGTGTGCCAGCTGTGCGGTGGCGCGGGGTTCGTGGCGAACCCGGTGCTCGCCGTGATCGGCGGGACGCCCAGGACCGTCGACAACGGGCGCTCGTGCCCGCACTGCGACGGCAACCGGACGTTCACCGGGCTCATCCCACCGCTCTGAACCCCGCGCCACGGCTCACAGCAGCTTGCAGGACTTCCTCAGCTCACCACTGCGGATCAGGGCGACGACGGCGTGGATGTCGGCGTCCATCCGCCGGTCCAGGTCGACCACCGGCACGTGGTCCCGGATCAGGTCGAACGCGGGCCGGGTGGCCGGGCTGAGCAGGTCCGGCCCGCGCAGGTCGGCCGCCTGGCAGAGCGCCAGCAGGTGGATCGCGGCGACCTGCTCGGTCAGTTCGAGCACCGTCCTGGCGTCGCGGGCGGCGATCGTGCCCATGCTGACCTTGTCCTGGTTGTGCGCCTCGGTCGACCGGGAGAACGCGCTCGCGGGCGCGGTCAGCTTCAGCGCCTCGGCGGTCAGCGAGGACGCGGCGATCTGCATCCCCTTGAACCCGTGGTGCAGGCCGGCCTGCCAGTCGTCCGCCGCGAACGGGAACGCCAGGTTCGCGGGCAGCCCGTTGTTGAACTTCTCGTCCACCACGAGAGCGAGCTGGCGGTCGAGCAGGTCCGCCACGTTCGCCACGGCGAGCTTCAGGCCGTCCATCGACTGGCCGATGTGACCGCCGTAGAAGTTGCCGCCGCTGCGCACCGCGTCGTCACCGGCGTCGAAGAGCGGGTTGTCGTTGGTCGAGTTGATCTCGATGGTGACCCATTTCTCGGCCCACTCCACCAGGTCCCGCAGAACACCCGTGACGGCGGGCGCGCAACGCAGAGAATAACGATCCTGAACGGCGTGGTCGAGGTGGTGGAATCCCGCTCCGGATGGCATCGGATCGGACGTCAATACTTCTCCGTAGGTTCGCGAAAGACCTGAACCGTCCAACAACACGCGGATGTTGTCGGCGCTCGCGAGTTGCCCGGGATGTGGTTTCTGCTCGTGGATGAAACGGTGGTAATGCCCCTGGTTGCCCAGCAGGACTTGTGCGCCCAGCGCGGTGCAGAGGTCCGCCACGGCGGCGAGTTCCTTGGCCGATTCGATGGCCAGCACGGCGAACGCGGACATGAACGAGGTGCCGTTGATGAGCGCCAGGCCCTCCTTGGCCTCCAGCACGAACGGCTCCAGACCGCACTCGGCGAGGGCTTCGGCGGCGGGCAGGTCCTGCCCCCGGAACCGGACGGTCCCCTCGCCGATGACGGTGCTCGCGAGGTAGCAGAGCGGGACGAGGTCACCGCTCGCGCCGACCGATCCGCGTTCCGGGATGATCGGCAGGACGTCGTTCTCCAGCAGGGCCAGCAGCCGCGCGACCAGCGCGGGGCGGACTCCGGAATGCCCCCTGGCCAGGCAGTTCGCCCGGATCAGCAGGGTGGCGCGCACGACCTCGGAACTGCTTTCGGGGCCGGTGCCGTTGAGGTGGTAGCGGACGAGGTTGCGCTGCAGTTCGGCGGTCTTGGCCGCGGAGATCTGGCGCGTGCTGCTGTCGCCGAACCCGGTCGTGATCCCGTAGAGGGGTAGCCCGAGGTCGATCAGCCGGAGTTTGAGGCCGTGGGAGCACTCCATGCGGGCGAGCGCTTCGGGGTCGACGCCCACCTGTGGGCGCACCGGGCGCCGCACGACGTCCGCGACCTCGCGCGGCGTCAGGTCGTGACCGTTCAGGGAAATCGAGTTCCGCACGTCGTCGAAGGTCGAGGTCATCTCGTCGCCTCTTTCCAGCCGCTTAATCCCCAACGAAGGTTCACCTGATGACGAAAAGGTGAACCCCC
>DATMCA010001471.1:0-3991 GCA_035559015.1 Umezawaea sp.
CGACGGAGTCGCCGCCGTCGAGCGACCACTGCGCCGACGGGCCGCCCGCGGCGAACCGGCCGAGGTAGTTGAAGCCGATCTGCGGCACGCCGAAGCGGGCCAGCGCGCCGACGGTCTGCGGGTTGAGGTGGCGCAGCAGGCCGAAGCCGAGGCCGCGGTCCGGCAGGGCGCGGAGCTGCTCCTTGACGCGCTTGACCGCCGCCGCGCCGGTGGCGTCGCCGGGGTCGACGCGCAGCGGGAACACGCTGGTGAACCAGCCGACCGTGCGGGACAGGTCCAGGTCGTCCGCCACCTGTTCGCGACCGTGGCCCTCGACCTCCACCAGCACGCCGGAATCGCCGGCTCCCAAACGCTTGCGCCGCCACTCGGCGACGGCCAGGGCGAGGCCCGAGAGCAGCACGTCGTTGATCTCGCCGTGGAACGCGGCGGGCACGGTGGTCAGCAGCGCGGCGGTCGTCTCGGCGGGCAGCACGACCCGCAGCGACCTGGCCGTGCCGTAGGTGTCCAGCTCCGGGTCGAGCGGACGCGCGCCGAGCAGCGGGTCGGTCGGCTTGACCTGCGCCGTCCACAGTGGAAGCTCACGGGTCCGCGCGGCGGCGCGGGCGTTCTCCGACAGCACCTTGGACCAGCGGCGGTAGGACGTGCCGACCGGGTCGAGCGCGATCGGACGGCCCGCGGCGACGGCCTCGGCGGCCGCCCGGAGGTCCGGTACCAGGATGCGCCACGACACGCCGTCGACGACCAGGTGGTGGATCACCAGGACCAGCCGGTCGCCGACCAGCGCGGCCCGCACGACCCGGCCCTCCTCGGGCGCGAGCCGCTGCCGGGCCTCGGCCACGGCGGTGTCCACATCGGACGCCGTCGCGATCTCCACGGCCACCGCGCCGACGGGCAGGGTCTCCAGCGACCAGAGGCCGTCCACCGGCACCGAGAGCTTCGCCCGCAGCACGTCGTGGTGGTCCACGACGGCCTGCAACGCGGTGGTCAGCTCCTCGACCCGAGCGGGCACGCGGATCACGACGTACTGGCTGTACTGCCGGGTGCGGTCGGTCAGCGACCCCAGGTCCTCGCGGAGCTGGTGCGCGATCGGGGTCAGCTCGACCTCGCCGACGCCGTCGGCCACCGTCGCGACCGCGGCGCCCGCCGGGCGCGAGACCACGGCGATGGCGGCCGGGGACCGGTGCTTGAGCACGTCCCGCGAGGTGATCAGCAGACCGGCCCGACGGGCCCGGCTGACGACCTGGATGGAGCTGATGCTGTCCCCGCCGAGCGCGAAGAAGCTGTCCTCCACGCCGACCTCGGGCAGGCCGAGCACCTCGGCCATGACCTCGCACAGCACCCGTTCCCCGGAGCTGCGGGCGGTCCGGCCGCGCGGCCCGGCGGAGAAGTCCGGCTCGGGCAGCGCCTTGCGGTTCACCTTGCCGTGCGGGGTCAACGGCATCGCGGCCAGCGTCAGCAGCGTCGAGGGCACCATGTACTCCGGCAGCACGGCACCGAGCCGGGCGCGCACGTCGTCGGTGTCGACCGCGCTCCCGTTGTCGGACACCAGGTAGCCGATCAGCCGCTTGCTGCCGACCGGGTCGGTCACGACCGCGACGGCCGCGTCGCCGACGTGCGGCAACGCGCGCAGCGCCGACTCGATCTCGCCCAGCTCGATCCGGTGGCCGCGCACCTTCACCTGGTGGTCGCGGCGCTCCACGAACTCCAACTGCCCGTCCTCCCTGCGGACCACCCGGTCCCCGGTGCGGTACATCCGGAGACCGGCGCCCGCGAAGGGATCGGGGACGAACGTGGTCGAGGTCCGGGCGGGGTCGCGCAGGTAGCCGCGCCCCACCCCGAGCCCGCCCACGTACAGCTCACCGGGCACGCCGGGCGGCACGGGCCCCAGGTCGTCGCCCAACACGTACAGCCGGGTTCCGCGGACAGCGCGCCCGATCGGGACACGGGCGGAAGCGACGGCGTCGTCCACGGTGATCGTCGCGTGGGTGACGTCGTCGGAGCACTCGGTGGGCCCGTAGGCGTTCACCACCGGGATGGTCGGGAACCGCGCGAACCAGCGCAGGCACAGGTCGGGCGGCAGCGCCTCGCCGGTGACCACCAAGCGGCGCAACGAGGGCAGGCGCGGCCGGTCGCCGACGACGTCCCACGCGTCCAGCGCGGCGCGCAGCAGCGACGGGACGACCTCCAGGATCGTCACGGACTCGTCGGCCACCAGGCCGAACAGCGCGTCCGGGTCGGCCGCGGTCTCGCGCGTCACCACGCGCACCCGGCCGCCGACCACCAGCGGCGCCAGCATCTGCCAGACGGAGATGTCGAACGTGAGCGGGGCGTTCTGCACCAGGGAGTCCGCCGCCGTGAGGGCGAGGTCGTCGACCTTGGCCAGCAGGTGGTTCACCATGCCGCGCCGGTGCACCATCGCGCCCTTGGGCTTGCCGGTCGACCCGGACGTGAAGATCACGTACGCCAGGTCGTCCGGCAGGCCGACCACGGGCACGAGTTCGTCGTCCTCGGCGTCGTCGAGCACGACGACGTCCACCGCGTGACCGGCGGCGCGGGTGATCTCCTCGGCGAGCGCGCGGTGCGCGGCGTCGACCACGAGGTGGTGGATCCCGTTGTCCGTCAACAGGTCCGCGCTGCGCCGGACCGGCGCGCGGGTGTCCAGCGGTACGTACGCGCCGCCGGCGCCGATCACGCCGAGAACGGCGGAGACGAACCCGGCTCCGGGCGCGCCGAGCACGCCGACCAGTTCGGCGGGCACGCGGCGGGACAGCGCGCTCGCGCGGGCGACGAGTGAGCCGTAGGTGGTGGTGACGTCGTCCTCGACGACCGCGACCGCGTCGGGGTACCGGGAGGCCAGCGCGCGCACGGTCTCCACGAGGTCTGCGTCCGCGCCGTCGGCGAACGCGCCGGTGCCCTCCTCCAGCCAGCCCGCGCGTTCCGGCCCGCTGACCACGTCGACGCGGCCCAGCGGCACGTCGTCCGCGACCGCGGCGAAGGTGACCAGGAACTCGGCGAACCGGTGCAGGTGGTCCTCGACCTCCTGCGCGGTGTACAGCTCGGGGTTGCCGTTCACGTGGACCTCGACGCCGCCGCCCGGCGCGTCCACGACGGTGATCATCAGGTCCTCGATGAGCCCGGTCGACAGGTTGTTCACCTCGACCGCGCACGAGCCCAGCTCGAACGTGGTCCGTTGCGGCAGGATGTTCACGAACGGCCCGAACGGCCGCCGGTCCTCCGAGGACAGCCCCATCTCGCGGCGGATCCGGCTGACCCGGTACCGCTGGTGCTTGAGCACCTGCGCCAGCTCGCGCGAGGTGCTCCTGAGCAGGTCCGCCTTCGTCGCGTCCGGGCGCACGGTCACGCGCAGCGGCAGGTAGTTCGCGATCATGCCGGGGATCGCGCGCATCGACGCGCCCATCCGCGCCGTGGCGGGCAGCGTCAGCAGCACGTCGCCGACCCCGGTCATCCGCTGCGTGTAGACGCCGACCGCCGACAGCACGACGGCGGGCCAGGTGGACGCGGACCTCGACGCCAGCTCGCGCAGGGTCTCCGCGGTCTCCGCGGGCACCACGGCGGTGCGGCGGAGGAACCCGCGCACGGCCGTGGAGGTCTGCTCGCGCTGCGACAGGCTCGGCAGGTCCGGCACCTGCTCGAACCGCGCGGCCCAGAAGTCCCGGTCGCGCCGGAACCACGCCGAGTCCGTGTACGCCTTCTCGGCGTCCAGCAGTTCCTTCAACGGCGGCAACTGGCCTTCGACGGCCGACCGGCCCTCCACCAGCGCCTGGTAGATCTCCGCGAGCCGCCGCCAGTACACGACCTGGCTGTACCCGTCGCACAGCAGGTGGTGGATGCACATGTAGAAGAGGTGCCGGTCGGCGCTCAGTTCCACGACCGCGAGCCGGAACATCGGGAAGTCGTCCAGCGTGAACGGCTTCGCCAGGTCGGCGGCCATCCACTCGACGGCCTCGTCCTCGCCCAGCTCCAGCTCCGT
>DATMCA010001472.1:0-13148 GCA_035559015.1 Umezawaea sp.
CGACGACGATGATGCCGCCGATGTCGCGCAGGCGAAGCTGGCGGACGATCTCCTCAGCGGCCTCGAGGTTGTTCTTCGTGACGGTCTCTTCGAGGTTGCCGCCCGAGCCCACGAACTTGCCGGTGTTGACGTCGACGACCGTCATCGCCTCGGTGCGGTCGATGACCAGGTAGCCGCCCGACGGCAGCCAGACCTTGCGGTCGAGCGCCTTGAGCAGCTGCTCGTCGATGCGGTGCTCGACGAACGCGTCCGACTGGCCGATGTGCTTGCGCAGCCGGTCCTGGAGGTCCGGCGCCACGTGGCGGACGTACCCGTCGATGGTCTCCCAGGCGTCCGCGCCCTGGACGATCAGCGCGGAGAAGTCCTCGGTGAACAGGTCGCGGACGACCTTGACCAGCAGGTCCGGCTCTTCGTACAGGAGTTGCGGCGCCTGCGCCTTGGGCGTGGCGGCCTTGTCCTTGATGACCTGCCACTGCGCCTGGAGGCGCGTGACGTCGCGGCCCAGCTCGTCCTCGGCGATGCCCTCGGACGCGGTGCGGATGATGACACCGGCGTCCTCGGGGACGACGCGCTTGAGGATGTCCTTGAGTCGCTTGCGCTCGTTGTCCGGCAGCTTGCGGCTGATGCCCGTCGCGCCGCCGCCCGGCACGTACACCAGGAAGCGGCCGGGCAGGCTGATCTGGGTGGTCAGGCGGGCGCCCTTGTGGCCGACCGGGTCCTTGGTGACCTGGACGAGCACGCTGTCGCCGCTGGACAGGGCCTGCTCGATCTTGCGGGACTTGCCCTCCAGACCGGCGGCGTCCCAGTCGACCTCACCGGCGTACAGCACGGCGTTGCGGCCGCGGCCGATGTCGATGAACGCGGCCTCCATGCTCGGGAGCACGTTCTGCACCCGGCCGAGGTAGACGTTGCCGACCAGCGAGCCGGTGCCGGACGAGGTCACGAAGTGCTCCACGAGGACACCGTCCTCCAGGACACCGATCTGGGTGCGGTCACCGCGCTCGCGGACGACCATCGTGCGTTCGACGGCTTCCCGGCGGGCCAGGAACTCGGCCTCGGACAGCACCGGCACGCGGCGACGACCGGCTTCCCGGCCGTCCCGGCGGCGCTGGCGCTTGGCCTCCAGGCGGGTCGAGCCCCGGATGCTGCGCACCTCGCTCTGCGCTGCCTCGGAGTCGGCCTTGTCGTCCCGCGCGTCGCGGGTCTCCCGCACCTCGCGGACGTGCACGACCGTGTTCGGCGGGTCGTCCTCGGTGACCGCGGGCTCGTCCTCGGCGCCGGTCTTGCGGCGACGACGGCGACGCCTGCGGCGGCTGCCGCCGTCGCCCGCCTCGTCGGACCCCTGGTCGTCCTGGTCGGCGGACGCCTCCGCGTCCTCCTCCTCGGACTCCTCGGTGCCGTCGTTCTCCTCGCCGCTGTCCTCGGCGCCCTTGCCGCGGCCCCGGCCACGGCGGCCGCGGCGACGACGGCGACGGCTGTCGCTGTCCTCGCCGGACTGGTCGTCGTCGGCGTCGTTCTGGTCGGCGTCGGCCTCCAGCTCGGCGTCCTCGTCGTACTGCTCGGCGGGCTCCTCGACGACCGGCTTCACCCGGCCGCGACCGCGCTTGGGAGCGGGCTCCTCGGCCTGGGGGGCGGGCGCGGTCGGCGCCATGAACACCGCGGACGGCGGCGCGAACAGCGGGGTGAGCGCGGCCACCTCCCGGACCTGGCGGGCCGGGATGGCGGGCTCCTCGTACACCTCGACGTCCACCTCGCCGGAGACGACGTCGTCCCAGTCGAGGAGGCTCTCGGCGACCTTCAGCGCGACGTCCCTGCTCACGCTGGACTGGACCCCGCGCACCGTCTCGCCCAGATCGGCGAGAGCGGCCACGACGTCCTTGCTGCTGGCCCCCAGCAGCTTCGCCAGCGCGTGCACGCGGAGCTTGGCCGGTAGATCGGCCAGTTCCGGGTGTGCGGATGTGACGTTATCCCCGCCGGGGTTACCGGCAGGCTTGTCCGTGTTCGACATGCAGCTCCTCCGCCCCCGGGCGCGTCTAGCAGAAGACGCGGCCGCGCAGGGGCCTCTCTAGTCCACTCTCCACCGCGGCTGGCGGCGGGAATCCTTGCCTTCGCCGACCGGTATCCGCGCTCTTCGAGCACGGGCGCACAGCCGGCAGGTCCTCAACGAAGACACCCTTAGCGGCGCCCCTGCTCCCCGGTCACCGGCTCGGACTCCGCCGCCCTGTCCTGGGCTAACGGGTCTACCAGTGCACCATCGTCGTCGAGCCGTCCCTGCGCCATCCGGGTCGCCTTCGCGGGCACCGGCGGAATCAGGTCGGCGACGACGCGGAGCGCGCTCAGCACGTCATCGGGTCGAACGGTAGGTGTTGTCTGCCGTACGACCGTCACGAGTATCCCACACGGTCGTGACAAATCAGGCCCATCGTGGCCTGCGTCGCTCGATTGGTCCTCCACCAGTGCCGACACCACGGCCGGACGGACGTCGATGATCCTCTTCCCGTCCTTGGTCGCGCGCTCCACCTCGACCGATTCCGCGGCGAGCAGAGCGGCTACGGCAGTCCGCAGTTCGGCGGGTGACACGCCGTCCAGTTCGACGCGCCACTCGCTGGCCTCGATGCGCTCGGTGAGGTTCCCACCGGACGAAACGACGATCTCCAGCACGTCCAGACCCGGCGGCAGCGCCTCGTCCAGCGCGACCCTCAGCCTCTCGACGTCGAGCAGCTCCACCACTTGGACCTCGACGTATTCGGCCTCGCTGGCCACCCCGGTCGGCGACGCGCCGATCCACGACACCTTCGGCCGGGGGCTGAAGCCCTGCGAATACGCCATCGGCACGCCGGCCCTGCGCAGCGCGCGCTCGAAGCTGCGCGCAACGTCGCGGTGCGAGGTGAAGCGGAGCCTGCCGCGCTTGGCGTAGCACAGGCGGAGCTTCTGCACCGCCGCGGCGGACGGGTTGTTGGGCTGGTTCTGGCGGCTCAGGGCGTGCTCCTCGGGGTGTGCCGTTGGGGTGACCAGCACCCCAACGGCCCAGGCTGCTACTCCAGGGGGACGGTACCGTGGAGAGGTTCCACCCGTTGAGGTTGTCTGGCTCCTCGCACGTCGTTACCGTCCGCCTACAACGGTCACCCGGCGCCGTCGAACACCGCCCAGCGATGGAGGTCCCCCGTGCCTCTGCTCCGCCGCGCCCGAGCGGTCGCGGTCAGCGCAGTGCTGCTCGCAAGCGGGAGCACGGTGGCCACGGCCGCCGCGGCCGCGCAACCCGAGCTGTCCTCGACGCCGATAGCGGGTTGCGTGCAACCGGGTCCGACGCTGCGCTACCTCGTCGTCTTCGACCAGGGCACGAGCCAGCCGCTGGCCGAAGCCGAGATCGCGGCTTCGTGCGGTGCGACGACCGTGTACTACCCGCAGATCGCCGTGGCCGTCGCGACCTCCCCCGACCCGACGTTCGGGCGGCGGATGGGCGCGGACCGGGCGTACAGCGCGCAGGCCGAGGCGATCTCCAAGCGGACCGGCGCCGTGACGCGGAAGAAGGTCGACGAGACCGAGATGGGCAAGGCGTCCCGCACCGGCGCCGTCGACCGGACCGTCGAGCAGTGGGACATGAACCTGATCAGGGCCGCCGAGGCCCACGCGATCAACAACGGCAGCCGCGACGTGGTCGTCGGCGTCCTGGACTCCGGCATCGACCCGAACCACCCCGACCTGGTCGGCGCACTGGACCCCGGCCTGTCCGCGGGCTGCGCGACCAGCGGCAAGGCCGACACCGCGGTGGCGGCGTGGGCGCCGACCAACTCGGCGCACGGCACGCACGTCGCCGGGACGATCGCGGCGGCGGACGACGGCCGCGGCACGACCGGCGTCGCACCCGGCGTGCGGATCGCGTCCGTGAAGGTCGTGGACGACGACGGATACATCTACCCCGAGTACGCGGTGTGCGGCTTCATGTGGGCGGCCGCGCACGGCATGACCATCACGAACAACAGCTACTTCATCGACCCGTGGGTGTTCACCTGCCAGAACCAGGTCGGCCAGAACGTCGTGTACGAGGCGGTCCGCCGCGCGGTCGACTACTCGTCCGACAGCGGCGTGCTGACCGTCGCCGCAGCGGGGAACAACGCCACCGACCTCAGCAAACCCGGCCGCGACTCCCAAAGCCCGACCAACGCCGAAGACCTGAAACCCCGCCCGCTCGACAACACCTGCCTGGTGCTGCCCGCTCAGCTCCGCTCGGTCGTGGCCGTGTCGTCCGTGGGCGCCGACAAGATCAAGACGGGCTATAGCTCGTACGGCCTGGGCGCGGTCGACCTGACAGCACCGGGCGGCGACCGCAAACAGGTACCGGACGACGCCGTGGACGGCTGCGTGCTGTCAACAGTGCCCGCGGGCTACGACTACTCGTGCGGCACCTCGATGGCCACACCACACGTGTCAGGCGTGGCAGCCCTGCTGGCCTCGGTCCACCCGGAAGCCACCGCACCACAACTGAGCCGAATGCTGAACAACCAGTCGGAAACCCTGCCCTGCCCAGCCGACTACGACCTGAACGGGACCGGCGCGCAGGACGCGTACTGCATGGGGTATTCCGAGTACAACGGTTTCTACGGACACGGCTTGGTAGACGCACTCGCCGCCGTGACCAAGTAGCCAACGCCCAGCGGAGGTCGCCCGTAGTGGAAGACCCCCCGATTCACACGGTAGCGGCGGGGTACGACAAGAACGGATAAGGGCAGGTCAGGGGGCCAAAGTGGCCGAATTGCAGGAGCCGTGTGACCCGCACGCGACCTGGGGCGTGACCGCTCAAGCCGGCCGGTGGACAGCCGCTTGACCACACAGCCGACCCGCACGCGCCCCACGACCTGAAGGCAACAGAACCACCTGAATCACCGTCTGAAAGCCGCCTGCCCACCCACCGGTCCCCAGGTTGCACGCCACCTGCCCACCCATCGGTGGCTTGGTTGAAAGCTGCCTGACCACTCACCGGCCCCTGGTCGCAAGCCGCCTGCCCACCCACTTGACCTGGCCCGACGCGTAGCGTGGCCGGTTTTACTTGAGGGATTTGCCCCTTAAAATTGCA
Source organism: Umezawaea sp. (assembly GCA_035559015.1). Lineage (GTDB taxonomy): Bacteria > Actinomycetota > Actinomycetes > Mycobacteriales > Pseudonocardiaceae > Umezawaea. Next base: position 5,075 of record DATMCA010001472.1, read on the forward strand.
GATCGGGCAGGGCTTTCGGGCACTGCCTTTTCGCCCGATCAAGGGGCAAATCTAGGGGCCCCAAGTCAAACCGGCCACACCTACAACGTTGCCGACCGACACCCGCCCTAAAAGCCGCCCACAACGGCACCGGCACGCCCACCAGAGATCCCCCGGTCGTGAGAACCCCCCGACACACACGCTAGCCAAGGGGGCCGACAATTTCCGGCGGCCAACTCACAGACCCTGTCACCGGGCGCAGACCGGCAAGGAGTGGGGCAACCGGCAGCCAGCGATCGTAAAACGAGGCCACCTCACATCCACCCCTGCCGCAACGGCCATCTACCCCACCTGAGGCGCCCGATGCTGACTCAGCGCCTCAGCCAGATCCGTCCGCCCAGTGATCCCCAACTTCCGATAAGCCCCCGACAGATGCAGCTCCACTGTCCTCCTCGTCAAGAACAGCGCCTCCGCGATCTGCCGGTTGGTCAACCCCTGAGCCGCCATCCCGGCCACCCGGGTCTCCTGCTTCGTCAGCCCGTGCACGGTCCCCTCAGCGGTAACCGGCTCACAAGCCCGCAACTCATCCCCGGCCAACCGGATGAGCGGCTGCGACTCGCACTTCGCGCTCAGCTCCACCGCCCGCCGCAGGTACGGGATGGCCCGCTCGGGCTGTCCCCTCCGCCGCAACTGCGCCCCCAACTCGAAGAACGCCTCCGCGAGCTGCAACTTCCCCGTGGACTCGGCCAGGAACTCCGTCGCCTTCAGCAACGCCCGACTGGCCGCTTCCTCGTCGTCCGAACTGAGCCCGACGGACAGCAACGCGGTGCCCATGGACCGGGGTGTGCCCCACTGCCGGGCCATCTCGTGGTCTTCCTTGGCCAGCGTCGCGGCGGACTCCCGCTGGCCCAACGCCAGGTAGGCCCGCACGGCCAACGCCCGCCAGGGGATCACCGCCGGACTGTCGACGGCTGAGGCGTCCAATCGACGCCCGCACTCCAGCAGGTCCGCGAGCGCTCCTTCACCGTCGCCGGTGGCCAGCTTCAGCTTCCCCCGCGAGTACAGCATCAGGTTGTGCTGGAACAACTCCGGCAACTCCCCGGCGAACCCGCTCCGCACGAGCAGGTCCCGAGCCTCGTCGGCACGCCCGAGGTCGACCAGCACCTCGGTCAACCGAGCGGCGCAGAGGATCGCCATGGGGCAGTCGCGTACGGCGCCCAGTTCCTCGAAGAGGCGCATCTGCCACTTGAGCAACGTCTTGGCCCGGATCAGCTCACCGGCGGCGAGGAAGTCCATGCCGTGCGCCAACGACACCACGGTGCCCTTGCGCAGGTGGAAGTCGTGGGGCTCGGACGTGCTGCCGATCATCCGGCGGAACCTGTCCGACAGCTCGGGCGCGTCCACCAGGAAGCACGTCGACAGGGTGAACACGAACGGCTGGACGAACACGTCCATGCGGTCACCCGCCAGCGCCTCGTCGGCGTACCGCATGGCCTCCAGCGCGGAGTCGCCGCGCAGGGCGTGGCCGAGCGACATGATCACCGAGTGGAGCTGGCGGAGCCGCGGGTCGTCGGGCTTCTCCGACTCCAGCTCGTCGGTGAACAGGCTGGCGCGCAGCGCGAGGCCGAGGTCGTTGCCCGCCGCGACGAGGTAGCAGATCGCGCGGAGCTCCCAGAACTCGTCCTTCTCCTGGGAGCTGAGCCGGGACTGCACCTGAAGCCCTATGGACAGCGCCAGGCGGGCCTCGTGGGCGGTGCACGCGCGCAGCAGCATGGTCACGGCCTGGCCCACGGCCGAGCGGACGTCGTCGGCGTGCGCCAGCGCCTCGCGCAGCCGGGCCATGCCCTTGGCGGAGTCGCCGAGGAACTCGACGTGGACGAGTTCGAGCTGCACGGCCAGGCGGTCGTTGGGGTTGAGCGGTTCGTCGAGCACGCGTTCCAGGAGGGCGACGGCCAGGTCGAGCTCGCCGTTGTGGGCGGCGGCGCGGGCGGCGCGGCGGAGCACGTCCAAGCCCCACGTGATGCGGGTGCCGCGCGCTTCCAGGAGGTGGGCGGCGATCTGCGCGTCCGGCGCGTCGGCGTCGGCGAGGAGCCGGGCGGCGCGGGCGTGGTCGGCGGCGCGGGTGGCGACCGGGAGGTCGTGCAGGACGGCGTTGCGGACGAACGGGTGTCGAAAGGACACCGTGTGGCTGTTGCAGAGGATCCGCAGGCGCACCAACGCGTCCATGCCGCGCAGCGCCTGGGTGTAGTCCACTCCGGACATCGCGGCGACCATGTCCACGGTGGCCTCGTCGCCCAGGACCGCCACCGCGCGCACGAGTTCGGCGCAGCCGGGCAGCGGGCGCAGGCGGACCCGGAGCTGCTCGCCGATGTCGGTGGCGGCCAGTTCGAGGACCTCGGCGGGGGTGACCGCGCCGATCTCGCCGCCGAAGCGGGCGCGCAGCGCGCCGAGCATCGAGTGCAGCAGGTAGGGGTTGCCCTTGGTGACGTGGAAGCACGCGGCGGCGAGGTCGGCGTGGACCGGGGCCGCGATGTTCGCCTTGAGCAGTTCGGTGACGCCGCGGACGTCGAGTCCTTCGAGGACCACGGTCTCGGCACTGCACCCGGTCAGCTCCTGGAGCGACACCTCGCCCGCGGGCGGGTGGCCGGTGGTGGAGCCGAGCATGATGAGGACCGGCTGGTCGGTGGTCCGGCGGCGGATGTAGGCCATGGACCGCATCGACCAGATGTCGGTGACGTGGATGTCGTCCACGATGATGAGGAGCGGCCGCTTCTCCGAGGCCTGGCGGACGAGCCGGTAGAACGACTCCAGCGACGAGACGCGGTCGGGGCGCAGGTCGACGTCCGCGCCGCCCAGGTCGTCGGCGAGCTGGCGGATGACACCGCCGTCGAGGTGCGTCTCCAGTCGGGCCCCGTGGCCGACGGCGACGGTGAAGCCCATGCTCCTGGCCAGTTCCGCCGTGGCGTCGAACAGCACGGACTTCCCGACGCCGAGCTCCCCGGTCATCGTGACGATCGCCGACCGGCCCACGGCCACCTTCGCCAGCATGGACCGCATGGTGCGCAGCTCGGCTTCGCGACCGAGGCAGGCCGTTTGCGCCGCGGGCACGAGCACGGGTCTGTGGACCACCCACGCGGGCACTGGGGATGTCACTCGGAGCTCCGATCTGCGGCGCCTGGCAGGGTGCACGCGAGGCCGTGGGAGCGGGGAGCACCACCGTATGGCATGTGTCCAGACCGGGCGTTCCGGTCGTCCTTCGGTACCGAGAGCCCGCTCCGGAACAGACCTGAATTTCCTTCGGTACCCACCGTAGAGACGTGGCCGTCCCGGTGGGCGAGACTTGTCCCCGGGAAGTTGTAGGCCGATCGGCGGTACGACGCGATCGGACGGTGGGTCAGACCCACGATCGCGACACGCACGAGAGGTGGTCGTCGGCCGGGAGCGCCCCGTGCCCGACAGGCAGGGAGACGGCCAGCGCCGCCACCACGGCGATGAGCAGCAGGCTCGCCGCGATGAGCACCAGGCCCCCGACCGGCAGACCGCGGTCCGCGAAAGGCCGCTTGCCCGAATCGGGCGGAGCGGGAATTCGCCGTGCCAATAGGCCGAATTGTTCCGCCCGCGTGAGCACCCTCGGAATTGTCCGGAATTCGACAAGTTCCCGCTGGCACTGGACACAAACCACCAGATGGTCATTAAATGCAAGCTCGGCGCCCTCATCGAGGACGCCGAGCACGTACGCGGCGACGTCGGAATGCGACGACATCGGCCCCGCCCCTCTGCGTATCAGCTTCGCTCGCGCAGTGCGCCTCGAAGAATCTGCATGGCCTTGTACAGCCGCGACTTCACCGTGCCCTCGGGAATCCCGAGGGCCAGGGCCGCCTCTTTGATCGTCCGCCCACGCACATACGTTTCGTAGATCGCCGCCCGGTGCTCCTCACCCAGCTTGCCGATCACCTGGGTGATTACCATGAGTGACAGGGCCTGATCCGTTTCATCCGGCGCTTCCATGCTGTCCGGCGAGGTCAACTCCACCTCCTGCGGCCTGGCCTGCCGTGTGCGCCACCCGTCGATCACGATCCGGCGCGCCACCGTCAGTAGCCATCCGCGCAACATCCGAGGATCACGAACAAGGTTTTCGGAGTTCTGCCACGCCCTGATCAACGTCTCCTGCACGACGTCTTCAGTCCATTGACGATCATGACCGGTGAGACCGAGGACGTGCGCGAACAACGCTCCCCTGAACTGTCCGTAGAGCTCGGTGACCAGCTCTTCGGCATGCCGCTTGGAGGTGCCGTTCGCGACGTGCCGACGAGGATCCGCCAAGGCTCCGCCCAGCGCATTCATGGAGAAACCAACCTCCCGGAGTCCCAGCGGCGGAGGGAGCGCCCAGTCTCCTTATCGGCGACCGTAAGCGCACCTGCGATCTAATTGATACAACAGGATCGTACGGCACGCTAGATGGCAATCCAAATCTCTGATAAAAACTTCGGTACAGTATCTTTCGGAAAGACATCGACAGAGTTCTAGGGGGTAACGCCATACTTCGAAGGAAGTTACGCAAGGGTACTGTGATGCAGATCACGCGCAGGATAGACTACTTGATCGAACCACTCCGACGCCGGTTCGTAGTACTTATCGGGCCGCACACTAAAACGATCTAGACCTTGTCGGGGGAAATGTTATGAACGCTCACATCGTGCAAACGGTTGTAGCGGCCACCTCATACGACGCGGGGGTCCGAGCGGTCTCCGCGCTGTCCGCGAGGATGGCCTACGTCGCGATGTGCCTGACGCTGTGCTGGGGCGTGCTGACGGCCACCGGCTGGGTCCACCGGTTGACGGGCAGACAGGCCCTGCGCGGTGGGCACATCGTGCTGGCGACCTTCACGCTCGCGACCGGCCTGACGCACGGGTTGGCGTTCCTCCTGCTCGACTCGGGCGGCCTCGGTTTCCTCCAGGTGGTCCTGCCGTTCGTCGACGGGGGCCTGGCCAGGCACGCGCTGGGGATCGTCGGCCTGGAACTCATGATCGCCGTGGCGATCACCGCCGGCCTGCACCGGGTCCTGGAGACCTCGCAGTGGGTCAACTTCCACCGCTTCTCCTACGTGGGCGTGTGGCTCGTCGCGATGCACTCCTGGCTGGGGGCGGCGGCCAACGGATCGGTGTCCACGTTGTGGCTGGGCGGGATCACGCTGCTCGCGCCCGCGATCACGCTGACGATCCTGCGGTTCCTGCCGCCCGAGCACCTCGCGCGCATCGGCCTCGTGGACACGCCCCACGTGGTCGTGGACAACTCCCCCGCCCCCGAGGAGCCCGCGCCGGTCGTTGACCCGCGCAACCCCCAGGCCGCGACCGTGCGCACCGAGGTGAAGGACAAGATCGCCGTCAGCGTGGACCACCAGCGGTGCCACCACTACGGGATCTGCGCGTCCCAGGCACCGAAGGTCTTCCGCCTGCTGGAGGACGGTCGGCTGCGGTACGCGAAGAACCCCGAGGCCTCCCAGACGCCCCTGGTCGAGGCCGCGGCGCACGCCTGCCCGATGCGCGCCATCAAGATGAGCCGCGTCATAGAGTGACCCGACGCCACGGGCCCGCTTCGGGAATTGCGTTCTTGCGGTTGTTCTTTTGCGTTCGTCCACAGTGGCCTCGCGGGCCGATAGCGACAAGGTGGACGAGCTTTTCTTTCGCGGCTCCTACCGACCGTCGCGCCGATGGGAAACCGGGAACGCTCCCGGAGTCTTAATTGGTCAGCTTGGTGAGGGACGGGTTGCGGACCGGGGATCCGCCGCCGACGGGAGTCAGGGGCAGCAGGGTGCGACCGGTCGGGCCGACCTCGATGTCGGTGCCCATCGCCGGGCAGACGCCGCAGTCGAAGCACGGGGTCCAGCGGCAGTCGTCCTGCTCCCGCTCGTCCAGCGCGTCCTGCCAGTCCGCCCAGAGCCACTCCTTGTCCAGACCCGAGTCCAGGTGGTCCCAGGGCAGGACTTCCAGCTCCTCGCGCTCACGCGTGGTGAACCAGGCGAGGTCGATGCCGAACTCCGGCAGCTCGGCCTCCGCGGCGGCGACCCAGCGCTGGTACGAGAAGTGCTCGGACCAGCCGTCGAACCGGCCGCCCTCGCGCCACACGCGCTCGATGACCCGACCGATGCGGCGATCGCCGCGCGACAGCAGTCCTTCGATCAGCGACGGCTTGCCGTCGTGGTAGCGCATGCCGATGTTGCGGCCCAGGCTGCGGTCGGAGTTGATCGCGGACCGGAGCTTGGCCAGCCTGCTGTCGACGGTGTCCGGGTCGCACTGCGACGCCCACTGGAACGGCGTGTGCGGCTTGGGCACGAACCCGCCGATGGAGATGGTGCAGCGGATGTCCTTGCGGCCGCTGACCTCGCGACCGGCGCGGATGACGTTCTTCGCCATCTCGGCGATCTGGAGGACGTCCTCGTCCGTCTCGGTCGGCAGGCCGCACATGAAGTACAGCTTCACCTGCCGCCAGCCGTTCGCGAACGCCGTGCTGACCGTCCGGATGAGGTCTTCCTCGGACACCATCTTGTTGATCACCCGGCGCAGCCGCTCGCTGCCGCCCTCGGGCGCGAACGTCAGGCCGGAACGACGGCCGCCGCGCGACAGCTCGTTCGCCAGGTCGACGTTGAACGCGTCCACGCGGGTGCTCGGCAGCGACAGGCCCGTGTTGGTGCCCTCGTAGCGGTCCGCGAGGCCCTTGGTGATCTCGGCGATCTCCGAGTGGTCCGCGCTCGACAGCGACAGCAGGCCGACCTCCTCGAAGCCGGTCGCCTCCAGGCCGCGCTGGACCATCGCGCCGATGCCCTCGATCGACCGCTCGCGCACCGGGCGGGTGATCATCCCGGCCTGGCAGAACCGGCAGCCGCGGGTGCAGCCGCGGAAGATCTCGACGCTCATCCGCTCGTGGACGCTCTCGGCGAGCGGCACGAGGGGCTGCTTCGGGTACGGCCACGCGTCGAGGTCCATCGTGGTCCGCTTGAACACCCGGTACGGCACGCGCTCGCGGTTCGGCACCACTCGCTGGATCCGGCCGTCCGGCAGGTACTCCACGTCGTAGAAGCGCGGCACGTACACGCCGCCGGTCTCGGCGAGCCTGGTCAGCACCTCGTCGCGCCCGCCGGGGCAGCCTTCGGCCTTCCACGCCCGGACGATGTCGGTGATCTCCAGGACGGCTTCCTCGCCGTCGCCGAGCACCGCGCAGTCGACGAAGTCCGCGATGGGCTCCGGGTTGAACGCCGCGTGCCCGCCCGACACGACGATCGGGTGCTCGTCGGTGCGATCCACCGAGTGCAGCGGGATGCCCGCCAGGTCGAGCGCGGTCAGCATGTTCGTGTAGCCCAGCTCCGTGGCAAAGCTGATGCCCATCAGGTCGAACGCGCCGAGCGGACGGTGCCCGTCGACGGTGAACTGCGGGACGCCGTGCTCGCGCATCAGGGCTTCGAGGTCCGGCCACACCGCGTAGGTGCGCTCGGCGAGCACGTCCGGCAGCTCGTTGAGGATCTCGTACAGGATCATGACGCCCTGGTTCGGCACCCCGACCTCGTACGCGTCGGGGTACATGAGCGCCCAGCGGACGGCCGCACCCTCCCAGTCCTTGACGGTCGCGTTCAGCTCGCCCCCGACGTACTGCACGGGCTTCGAGACCCTGGGCAGGAGGGGTTCCAACATGGGGAAGACCGACTCGACCGTCACGGGGAACCAGGGTAACGGCATCCATCCGGACGAACTAACCGAACAGCGGCCCGGTGATCGTCAGACCGAGGTCCTGGCCGTGGCCCGCGTACAGGGCGAAGAACAACAGCGCGCCGCCGGAGATCGACACGTTCTTCATGAAGTTGGTCATCTCGGCCTGCTTGGCCATCGGGTCGGTCTCCTTCCAGAACGCGTGCATCAGGAAGGCCGTGGGCAGCAGGAACAGGACCAGGAGCAGCGCGCCGAGGTCGGCCCACACACCGAGCAGGACCATCAGTCCGCCGACGGCGATGAGCACGCCGGACGCCAGCGTCATGAGCTTCCCGGACGGGACGCCCTTGGACTCGGCGTAGGCGCCCATGCTCCCGGACTGGGTGAAGTGCGCG
>DATMCA010001473.1:0-3874 GCA_035559015.1 Umezawaea sp.
CGCCTGGGCAGTTCGGGCAGGTCGTCCTCGACGTCGGCGGACGTGAGGAACCGCGACCGGCCGAGGTCGAACCCGCTGCTGGTCGGCGGCATCGGGATGGGCGCGGGCTGCGGGATCGGGTCGGGGTCCGGGATCGGCGGGATCTGGTCCGGCTCCGGGACCGCCGGGACCTGCTCCGGCTCGTGGTCCGGCGTCGGGTCCGCCGGGGGCTGGGGCACGGAGAGGGAGTCGGGGGTGGCCGAGAAGTCCGTGTCGAACGAGAAGTCCGACTCCGCGCCGGGCACCTGGGTGCCGGGGTAGCCCGCACCGGTCGGGGTGAACCCGGGATCCCAGGTCGGCCGCACGCCCGGAGCCCAGGACGGCGCGTCGGCTTCGAACTCGGACCGGGTCGACTGGTCGGAGCCCGAACCGGCGACGGGCGACGGTCCGGTTTCGTGCTGCCCCACACCCGACGACCGACTCGATCCACGTCCCACACCGTGGTCGGCCTGCCCGAAGCCGTCCCCGAAGCTGTCTCCGAGGCCGTCGACGCCCTGGTCGGCTCGGCGATGCGAATCAGACCCGAACCCGCCACCAGCGGCTTCGCCCGAGCCGGCACCGAGGGTGTCGCCCATGGCCTGGTGCGAGTCGGCTCCGAAGGCACCGCCTGCGGTTTGGCGCGGGGTGGCCCCGAAGTCCTGGTCGGCTCGGCCGTACGGGTCAGCCCCGACGCCATCACCAACAGCCTGGTGCGAACCGGTCTCGAAGCCGTCGCCGACGGCTTGGCGGGAGTCAGCCCCGAAGCCCTGATCGGCTCGGCCGTACGAGTCAGCCCCGACACCGTCACCGGCAGCCTGGTGCGAACCCGTCCCGACGCCGTCGCCGACGGCCTGACGGGAGTCGGCACCGAAGTTCTGGTCGGTTCGGCCCAGCGGGTCCGGGGTGGAACCGTCACCGGGTCCGTCGAACCTCGGACGGTTTTCGGCACCAGGGGCGTCGTACGAGGGGCCTCCGGAGGTCGAGGCGGGTCCCTGGCCGGGAGTCCCGGCCCAGCCCGGTGGGGCACCGAACCCCTGGCCGAGGTCTTGCTGGTGGCTCGCGTCGTGGGCGAACCCGCCGTCCGACTCGGCGGACCGTGAGCCGCCGAACCCACCGGACGTGGCCGGGCGCGGCACGCCGGAGGTCCAGTCCGCCGAATGGGAGCCGGGCACACCGCCGGTGGCCCAGCCTTGCGACTCAGAGCCGTGCGCGGGATTCGAGTGGCCACCGTCGGCGGCGGAGTCGCCAACGGCCCAGTCGGTCGAGTGCGAGCCGGTTCCGTGACCGGGCTCCTGGTGCTGAGCGGCGGCCGCTGAATCCCGGTTCGGCTCCGCGTCGCGCCCATGGCCCTGCTGCTGCCCGGTGCCGGGAACCCGCGCTCCTGGTTCGGCCGAGGGGTTCGGCTGGTGGCCGCCGTCCGGAGTGGTGCCCGCTGCCCAGCCCTGCTGCTCCCCACCGGATCCGTCGGTCCGGTTCGACGCTGCGGCGGACCAGTCCGGCGACTGCGGAGTGGAGCCGTCAGCGGCCCAGCTCGGGATGTCGTTCGTGGCCTGGGGAGACGTGTTCGGTTCGCCCTGGACCGCCGGGGTGGGCCAGTCGTGCGGAGTGGTGGGGTCCGGGTCCACCGGGTTACCGGAGGTTCGGAAACCGTCGCGACCGAAGGAGTCGGCGGACAGCCTGAAGTCCGGGTGGGCGGGGACCTGGCCCGGAGTGGACCCCTGCGGACGCGGGGCCTGCGCCGGGGTGGCGCCCTGCGCGGAGTCCGCCGGGAACGCTCCTGGAGCCGTTGGAGGGCGGTTCGAGGCCGGGCGGAAGCCGGAGCGGCCAAGGGAATCGGCGCCCAAGTGGAAGTCGGGACCGACGTGGGGCGTGCCGGTGGGGTGGTTGGCCGCCGGGCTCGCGTCGGACGTCGGCCGGTGCGGGGGTTCCGCCGGGTGCGGGGGCTCCGGAGCTGAAGCCGTCTGGGGCGCGCGGGCCGGGGGGATCACCGGGCCCTTGGCGAAGGCCGCGCTGATGCCGGTCGACGGGCGCTCCACGGGCAGGCCGTCAGCGCCCACGGCCAGTTGGACGGTGGTCGGCGCGTCGAAGAGGTCCGACGGCGGGGGTTTCGGCTGGTCGTCCTCCGAGCGGAGGCGCGGCGGGGGCTCCACGCGCCACTTCGGGGCTTCCGGGGCCGGCTGCTGCGGGGTCTGGGACGGCGGCTCGGGTTGAGGAGCGCTCGTGGCCGCCGCGGGGTCGGCGGGCTGCTGAGCCGCGCCCGTCTCACCCTCGGGGTCCGCTGCCCGCCTGCGCCCGCCGGAACGGCGCTTGTTCAGCAGACCCGCCGCTTCGAGGGTGTCGAGGACGTTCGCGACCTCGGGGCTCGTGTCGGAGGCGCTGTCCGGAACGGCTTCGGGAGCCGGTTCCGGCGCGACCTGCTGGGCGGCCCAGGGAGCCGTGGGGGCCGACGGTTCCACGGGCGGGGCCTGCGTCGGCGCGGTGTCGTCCTCGGCCGCTTCACGGGCGGCGCGGCGGCGACCGCTGCGCATCGCGCCGGCGGCGGCGATCAACCCGGTGGCGGGAACGGCGGCCTCGCCCTGCTCGGGGGTGGCCGGGGACTCGACGGGCTCGCGGTCCTCGGCACGGCGCCTGCCGCCCGAGGACGCGGCGGGCTCGACGGCCGAGTCCTGCGTGGTCTCGGGCCCGTTCGCGCCGAACGGCTGGACGAGGCGCCAGCGGTCGGCCGCGTGGGCGCGGGCGGCGGAGATGCCCTCGACCGTCATGTCCTCGGCGGCGCGCAGGGACCGCTTGACGCGCTGGCCCTCCTGCTTGGGGGCCTGGGTGGGACGCCACTGGCGGAGCTGCTGCTTGAGCTCGGGCGCCAGCACGGCGTCGGCGGGCGGCTGGCTGCCGCGCATCGCGCCCTGCGCGGACGCCGAACGGCCGTCGCCGGGGCGCAGCAGGCTGCCGAGCTGCTCGTGCGGGCTCACCGGCTGGCGGTGGGCCCCGGAGAACTCCGCCGCCAAGCGGGCGCGCACGGCGTAGACGGCACGGGCCCGACGGCGTTCGGCGGCGTGGGCCGACCGCAGGTCGGTCAGCGCTTCCGCCAGGTCGCCGGAAACCTCGTGGACGTGGGCCAGCGCCAGCAGGCTCTCCGCGAGGAGGGTGTCCAACTGGTGGCGTTGAGCGCTGTCCGCCGCGTCGCGGAGCATGCCGCGGGCCAGGTCGACCCGACCGGCGGGCAGGTGGACGCGGGTGGCCAGCGCCAGCCGCAGCCAGCCGACGTCACCCGCGGACGGCGCGCGGACCGGGAGGTCCAGCAGCGGGGAACCGACCTCGGAGGCCTCAGCGAGGCGGTTGGAGTCCATGAGGGCGCAGACCAGTTCCAGGGTCAGCTTCGCCCGGACCTGGCCGCTGTCGACCGTCGGGTCGCCCAGCTTGGCCAGCAGTTCCAGACCCTTGCCCGCGGCGTCGGTCGCCGCCTGGAGGTCGCCCCACCGGCGGTGCTGCGCCGCAGCGGAGGCGTGCAACAGGCCGCGTTGCAGCAGCCGCGTGTCGGCGTCGATCAGGGTGTCGGCCACGTAGAGCTGGTCGGCCTCGCTCAGCGCCATGCCCAGCTGCGGGCCGCGGCCGATGGTGACCAGGCAGTCGCTGGCCTGGACCAGCGCGGCGGCGCGGAGGGCGTGCGGCACGCCTTCCGCCGCCAGCACCGGGCGGACCGCGCCGAAGCCCGTCAACGGGGCCCCGACGGCGGTCGCGCACGCGGCCAGTTCGATCCGCAGGCGCCAGGAGGTCTCCTGCTCCTTCGCCTTGTCCGACGCGCGCAGCGCGTCGAGGGCGCGGTCGGCGATGCGGACACCGCGACCCATCCGGTTGC
>DATMCA010001474.1:0-6377 GCA_035559015.1 Umezawaea sp.
CTGCGGACGTGGTTGGGGGAGCGGCTGCCGGACTACCTGGTGCCGTCGGCGTTCGTGGCGCTGGACGCGCTTCCGTTGAACGCCAACGGGAAGGTCGACCGCCGAGCCCTGCCCGCGCCCGACTTCGGCGATACCCGCGTCGCGCACGTGGCACCGCGCACGGACGTGGAACGGGACGTGGCGGACATCTGGTCGGCGGTGCTGGGCGTGCCCGGCATCGGTGTCCACGACAACTTCTTCGACCTCGGCGGTGACTCACTGCTCAGCATCCGGGTCATCTCCCGGCTGCGGGCCGCGTTCGACGTGGAGATGTCGCCGCGCGCGCTGTTCACCCACCCCACGGTCGCCGGGATCGCCGGTCTGGTCGCCGGGTCCGCGGGGGCCCGACTGGCCGACATCCCGGTGGTGCCGCGCGACGGTGGTCTGCCGCTGTCGTTCGCGCAGCAGCGCCTGTGGTTCCTCGACGAGTTCGAGCCCGGCGGCACCGAGTACCTGACGCCGTCGATCCTGCGGTTGCGCGGGCGGCTCGACCGGTCCGCGCTCGACACGGCGCTGACCGCGCTGGTGGCGCGGCACGAGTCGTTGCGCACCACCTTCGAGACCGTCGACGGCCACGGCGTGCAGGTCGTGCACCCGCCGCACCGGATCGAGGTGCCGGTGCTCGACCTGGCCGAAGAGGACCTCGACCGGGTCCTGGACCGGGAGACGACCACCCCGTTCGACCTCCGGCGCGGCCCGCTGGTGCGGGTGCTGCTGGTGCGCCTGGCCGAGGACGACCACGTCCTCTCCCTGGTGCTGCACCACATCGTCACCGACGGCTGGTCCAACGGCGTGCTGCTCGGCGAGCTGGCGGCCTGCTACGAGGCCGCCGCCGGCGGTGTGGACGCGAAGCTGCCGGACCTGCCCGTGCAGTACGCCGACTACGCGGTGTGGCAGCGGCGGGAGTCGACCGAGGAGGCGCTCGGGGAGCACCTCGCGTACTGGCGCGGCGCGCTGGACGGCGTGCGGCCGTTGGAACTGCCCACCGACCGACCACGCCCGGCGACGCGCGGCAAGCAAGGCGCGCTCGTGCACTTCCGAGTGCCCGCCGAGATCACCGAACGGCTGAGGGCGTTGGCCCGAGAGCAGGACGGCACCCTGTTCATGGCGCTGCTCGCCGCGTGCCAGGCGCTGTTCTCCCGCTGGTCGGGGCAGCGGGACGTGGCGGTCGGCACGGTCGTCTCCGGCCGTGACCGCACCGAACTGGAGGGGCTGGTCGGCTTCTTCGTCAACACGCTCGTGCTGCGCACGCCGGTCGACCCGCACCGCGGGTTCCGGGACCTGCTGGGCCGGGTCCGCGAAACGGTGCTCGACGCCTTCGCCCACCAGGACGTGCCGTTCGAGCGGGTCGTGGACGAGGTGCACCCCGTGCGCGACCCCAGCCGCACCCCGCTGTTCCAGGCGATGGTCGTCCTCCAGAACACCCCGGACGACGGACCGGGCCTGCCCGGACTGGACGTCGAGGAGCTGCCGCCGCCGTCGGTCGCGGCGGGCTTCGACGTGTCGTTCCAGTTCCAGGAGGTCGACGGCTGCCTGGAAGCCCTGCTGACCTACGACACCGCGCTGTTCGACGCCGCCACGGCCGAACGGATGGTCGCGCACGTCGGCGTCCTGCTCGGCGGCGCGACCGCCGACCCCGACCGCGCCGTGGCCGACCTGCCGCTGCTCACCGACGACGAGCTGCGGCACGTCCTGGACGACTGGAACGACACCGCCGCCGACGACCCCGCACCGCTGTTCCACGAGGTCTTCCAGGATATCGCCGCCCGCACGCCCGACGCGACGGCCCTGGTCGCGGGTGATCGGTCGTGGACCTTCGCCGACGTGAACGCACACGCCAACCGGCTCGCCCACCACCTGATCGCGGTGGGAGTCGGACCGGAGTCCGTGGTGGCGCTGGCGCTGCCCCGGACCGCGGAGATGGTGTTCGCGGTCCTGGCCGTGCTCAAGGCCGGTGGCGCGTACCTGCCGGTCGACCCCGACCACCCGGCCGACCGCATCGCGTTCGTGCTGGAGGACGCCCGACCGGTGCTCGTGGTCACGACCGGCGACGGCGGCAACCTGCCGGACGGGGTGCCGCGCGTGGCGCTGGACGACCCCGCGGCCACCGCCCGTCCCGCGACCGATCCGACCGACGCCGACCGCACGGCACCGCTGCGCCCGGAGCACGCCGCGTACGTGATCTACACGTCCGGGTCCACCGGTCGCCCCAAGGGGGTCGTGGTCGAGCACCGCAACCTGGCCAACCTCGTCGCCGACCACCACGGCCGCCTGCTGCCCCGCGACGGCACCCGGTTGCGCGGCATCGCCACCGCCGCGTTCTCCTTCGACGCCTCCTGGGAAGGCCTGCTCCTGCTCGCCGCCGGTCACGAGCTGCACGTGGTCGACGACTCGGTGCGGCTCGACCCGCGGGCGATGGTCGAGCACATCGCCCGGCACCGGATCGACTTCCTGAGCTGCACCCCGTCGTACTTCCAGCAGCTCCTGCCCGAGGGCGTGCTGACCGACGAGCGCCACCGGCCGCGGCTGGTGGCCCTGGGCGGCGAGGCCGTCGGCGAACCGCTGTGGCGCGCGCTGGCCGACGCCGACGGCGTCACCGGCTACAACCTCTACGGGCCGACCGAGTCCACTGTGGACTCCGTGTGGACGGCGATCACCGACCGCGAACGCCCGGCGATCGGTGCGCCCGGCCGCAACCTGTGCGCCTACGTGCTGGACGACGGCCTGCGGCCCACGCCGGTCGGCGTGCCCGGAGAACTGCACCTGGCCGGGGACCAGGTGGCCCGCGGCTACCTCAACCGGCCGGGGTTGACCGCGGACCGGTTCACCGCCAACCCGTTCGGACCGGCCGGATCCAGGATGTACCGCACCGGCGACCTGGCCCGGTGGACCGCGGACGGCGTGCTGGAGTACCAGGGCCGCGCCGACGACCAGGTCAAGATCCGCGGCTACCGCGTCGAACCCGGCGAGGTCGAGGCCGCCCTGATCGGCTTCCCCGGCGTGGCTGAAGCCGTTGTGGTCGCCCGAGAGGTCGAGCCCGGCACGCACCGCCTCGTCGGTTACGTGCTGCCCACGGGCAGCACCGCCCTCGTCGTGGACGACCTGCGGGCCTGGCTCAAGCAGCGGCTGCCGGACTACCTGGTGCCGTCGCTGTTCGTGGTGCTCGACGAGATGCCGACGACCGACAGCGGCAAGGTCGACCGCCGCGCCCTGCCCGCGCCCGACGCGCGGGCCGGGATCGACCAGGGCTACGTGCCGCCGCGCACGTCCGTGGAGCAGGAACTGGCGCGCGTCTGGGCCGAGGCGCTGCGCGTCGACCGCGTCGGCGTGCACGACAACTTCTTCGGCCTGGGCGGCGACTCGATCCTGAGCATCCAGATCGTGTCCCGGTCCCGCCAGGCGGGCCTGGAACTGGTCACCAAGGACGTGTTCACCCACCAGACCATCGCCGAACTGGCGACCGTCGTCCGCGACCGCGCCCCCGAGGCCGACCTGCCCGAGATCGCCGGACCCGCGCCGCTCACGCCGATCCAGCGCTGGTACCTCGACTCCCACCCGGACGACCACCACGCGTTCACGATGTCGTTCCACCTGGAACTGGCCGAGGACGTCGACCCGGCGGCGCTGGCACGGGCCGTGGACGCGGTCGTGGCGCACCACGAGGCGCTGCGCACCCGCTTCACCCGCGTGGACGGCGAGTGGTGGCAGGACGTCGCCCCGACCGAGCCCGGAAGCCTGCTGGAGCACGGCGAACCGGACGAGCCCGACGCCGGCTTGGACATCACCCGCGGCCCGCTGCTGCGGGCGCGGCTGGTCACCGACGGACCGCGGCCGAGCCTGCTCCTGGTGATCCACCACCTCGTCGTGGACGGCGTGTCCTGGCGGATCCTGCTCGGCGACCTGGAGACCGCCTACCGCCAGGCCGTGGCGGGGCAACGGGTGGAGCTGGAACCGGTCGGCACGCGGTTCACCCAGTGGGCGCACCGGCTGGCCGAGCACGTGCGGTCCGGCGCGTTCGACGCCGAACTGCCCCACTGGACCGCCGCGCTCGACCGTGCGGCCGGTGACGTGCCCGTCGACCGCGACGGGCCCAACACCGCGGCCTCGACCCGCGTGGTGTCGGTCCGGCTGGATCGCGAGCACACCGACGCCCTGCTGCACCGCGTCCCGGACGTCTACCGCACGCAGGTCAACGACGTGCTGCTCAGCGCGCTGGGCCGGGCGCTGGCGGCGTGGACGGGCCGGGACCGCGTGGCCGTCACGATGGAGGGCCACGGCCGTGAGGACGTGCTGGACGGCGTCGACACCTCCCGCACGGTCGGCTGGTTCACCACCCAGTACCCGGTCGCGCTGACCGTGCCCGAGGGCGACTGGGGCACCGTGCTCAAGGCGATCAAGGAACAGCTCCGGGCCGTGCCGGGCAAGGGTTTCGGGTTCGAGGCGCTGCGGCAGCTCGGTTCGGCGGCGGACCTGGCCGCTACCCCGTTGCCGCCGGTCAGCTTCAACTACCACGGCCGCTGGGACGTGGCGTCCGCCGAGGACGGCGGCCTGTTCCGCGAGCGGCTGGACAGCCCCGGAACCGAGGAGGGCGAACGGCCGTTCCTGCTCGACGTCGTAGGCGGCGTCGAGGACGGCGAGCTGGTGCTGTCCTGGTTCTACTCCGAGCACGTGCACGACGAGTCGACCGTGCGGACCGTGGCCGAGGCCGTGGTGCGGGGGTTGGCGGAGGTCGTGGCGCACTGCGCGCTGCCGGGTTCGGGTGGCCGGACGCCGTCGGACTTCCCGTTGGCGCGCCTGGACCAGCCGGCGGTGGACCGGCTGGTCGGGGACGGCGGTGAGGTGGAGGACGTCTACCCGCTGACCCCGTTGCAGACCGGGATGTTGTTCCACACGCTGGTGGACGACACCTCCACGGCGTACTTCAACCGGTTCCGGCTGCGGCTGTCCGGGGTGTCCGACCCGAACGCGCTGGCCGAGGCCTGCCGCCGGGTCGTGGACCGCACGCCGGTGCTGCGCGCCGGAGTGGTGTGGGAGGGCGTCGAAACCCCGGTGCAGGTGGTGCACCGCCGGGTCGACGTGCCGATCGCGGACCACGACTGGCGCCACCTGTCCGCCGAGGAGCAGGAGGCCGCGGGCCCCACGGGTGACGCCGAGGCGCTGGACCTGACCCGGCCGCCCCTGCTGCGCCTGGCCATCGCGCGCCTGACCGACGACGACGTCACGCTGTTCTGGACCGCGCACCACATCCTGGTGGACGGGTGGAGCTTCGCCCAGGTGCTGGCCGAGGTGTGCGAGGTGTACGCCGCCCTCGTCCGGGGGCGGGAGCCGGGGCTCGCGCCGCGGCGGCCGTTCCGCGACTACCTGCGGTGGCTGGCCGACCAGGACACGGCGGCGGCCGAGCGGCACTGGCGGCAGGTCCTGCGAGGGGTGGAGTCCCCGACGCCGCTGCCGTGGGACCGCCAGCCCGTCGAGGCGCACCGCGCCGAGTCCAGCGCGTCGGTCCACGTGGAGTTGGACCCGGAGCGGTCGGCCGACCTGAACCGGGTCGTCCGGGCCGCGGGCCTGACCGCCAACACGGTGGTGCAGGGCGCTTGGGCGCTGCTGCTGTCCCGCTACAGCGGCGAATCCGACGTGGTGTTCGGCACGACGGTGTCCGGTCGCCCGGCCGAACTGCCGGGTGTCGGGTCGATGGTCGGGCTGTTCATCAACACCGTGCCGACGAGGGTCACCGTGCGCGGTGACGTCGACACCCTCGCGTGGCTGCGGGACGTCCAGGCGGCGCAGTTGGAGTCGCGCCGGTTCGACTTCGTGTCCTTGGCGGACCTGCGGTCGTGGAGCGGCGTTCCCGCGGGCTCGTCGCTGTTCGACAGCGCCGTGGTGTTCGAGAACTACCCGGTGGACGAACTGCTCGATGCCGACCAGGGGGTGCGGGTCCTCGACGTCGAGGGCGCCGACACGACCAGCTTCCCGCTGGCCCTCAGCGCGGGCTTCGGTGACCGGCTGCGCCTCGAACTGGACTACGACCCGCGCCTGTTCGACGCCGAGACCGTCGAGCGCGTCGCCGCGCACCTCGTGGTGCTGCTGGAATCCATGGCGACCGACCCGCACCGACCGCTCGCCGACCTGCCGCTGATGACGGACGACGAGCGGCGTCAGGTGGTCGTGGAGTGGAACGACACGGCCGGTGAGGTGCCGGACGCGACGATCGTGGACCTGTTCGAGGACCACACCCGAACCACGCCGGAGGCCACGGCGTTGGTGGTGGGGGAGCGGTCCTTGACGTTCGCCGAGTTGAACGCGTGGGCGAACCGGGTGGCACGGGCTTTCGCGGCGGCGGG
>DATMCA010001475.1:0-3098 GCA_035559015.1 Umezawaea sp.
GGCCAGGTCCTGCCACCGCGGCTCGACGTGCCGCAGCGCCCGCCTCGGCAACCACCGCTCGACCGCGCGCGGCAGGTACCACCCGGCCCGTGCCTTGCCGAGCTGCACGATCCACGGCCACACCGCGCGCGGCGACGCGGCCAGGTCGAACCCCCGGTCCATCACCACGTCCGGCCGCGGCACGATCCCGTCACCCGGCCGCACCCCGACCTTCTCCTCCGCCGTCGGCGCGATCATCCGCTGCTCCCGTCGTCACCACCGAGGGTAGGCCGCGCGCCCACGCCTCCACCCGGTCGAGGTGCTCGGGCTCGATGCCGCGCCGCGGGTCCACGTGGCACAGCAGCGTCGGAATCCCCCGCCTGCCCAGCTCGAACTCCGCCCTCGCCGCGCCGTGGTCCGGGTCGTCGTGCTCGTCGTCCAGCCACGCCAGCGGACGCCCGGCCGCGTGGTCGAGCACGGCCCGCCACTTCCAGCCGCTCTCCGGTGTCCAGCCGCGCTCCCGGTCGCGGTGCGGGAACTCGACCACCGGCAGCGGCGGCAGCCCGATGGACGGTCCGATCAGGTCGTTCGCCTCGTGCTCCCACGTCGTCGCCCACACCAGTTCCAGGCCGGTCCGCTCGGCGAGCGCGAGCAGCCACGGGCCGTGGTCGGAGCGCAGCCACACCCGCATCCCCTTGTACCGCCGCACGGCGTCGCCGCTGAGCCACGCGCCCCGCGCGGTGCGCCGGAACGTCTCGTACCCGGCCGGTCTTCGGGTCGCCTTCGCCGCGTACGGGTTGAGCGGCCCGTCCACGTCGAGCAGCAGCAGTCCGGTCATGCCCCGGAGTCGACCACGACGGGGTCGAGGCGCGCAGCCGGATTCCGTTGTGGAGCGCGCAGTCCCGCACCGTGGACGTGGTGTGGGACCTGGCGGGCCACCTGCCACAATCGAAGACGTTCGCCGGACGACGAAGGAGCCCCGTGCCACCCACCTCGGAACCGCTGCGGAAGCTGGGCTTCCTGACCATCGGCCTGTTCGACGAGGCCGACCCGCGCAAGGGCCACGAATCGACGCTGGAGATCATCGAACTCGGTGAGCGGCTGGGCTTCGACAGCGCCTGGGTGCGGCACCGCCACCTCCAGTACGGCATCTCCTCCCCCGTCGCCGTGCTCTCGGCGGCCACCCAGCGCACGTCGCGCATCGAACTGGGCACGGCCGTCATACCGGTCGGCTGGGAGAACCCGCTGCGGCTGGCCGAGGACCTCGCGACGGTCGACGTCCTGTCCGGCGGCAGGCTCAACCCCGGCATCAGCGTGGGGCCGCCGATGCACTACGAGCAGGTCAAGCAGGCGCTGTACCCGGACACCGCCGACGTCGAGGACTTCGGCTACGAGCGCGTCCGACGGCTGCTGGACTTCATCCGCGGCGAGCCCGCCACCGACTTCGGCGGCGTCGAGGGCTTCGAGGTGTTCTCCGACCGCGTGCAGCCGCACGCCGAGGGCCTGGGCAAGCGCATGTGGTACGGCGGCGGCAGCCTGCGCTCGGCCCAGTGGGCCGCCGAGAACGGGATGAACTTCCTCACCAGCAGCGTGGTGAAGGCGGAGGAGTCCGCCGACTTCGCCGAGATCCAGCGCTCGCTCGTGCGGACGTTCCGCTCGCACCACCCGGACGGCGACCGGGCCCGCGCCTCGCAGGGGCTCGTGGTCATCCCGACCGACAGCGCGACGCCGGAGCAGCGCGCGAAGTACGAGGAGTACGCCGCCAAGCGCCTCCCCCGCACCGCCACCCCGCAGGGCCCGGCCCGGCTGCTGTTCGCACCCGACCTCGTGGGCACCTCGGCGGAGATCGCCGACCGCCTCCACGCGCACGCCGGGTTCCAGGAGGTCGACGAGGTCGCGTTCGCCCTGCCGTTCACCTTCGAGCACGACGACTACGTGCAGATCCTCACCGACATCGCCGAGAAGCTCGGCCCGGCGCTCGGCTGGAAGCCCACGACCTAGCGGCAGCCTCACCCGATCGAGGCTTTCGCGGTCGATCCACGGCGGGTACCCGTCCGGTGGGGCAGGCTTCTGCCGTGGGAGGTGCGCCATGGACGTGCGACTGCCTGACTGCCGCGCTGGATCCCGGTCGCCGTGGGAGCTGCGGATCGCCGACCACGACACCGCGCGGTCGGTGCGCACCGCCGTTCGCGAGTTCTGCCGCCGGTCGGTGTTCGGCGGCCTCCTCGACGACGTGCTGCTCGTGGTGAGCGAACTGGTCGCGAACACCTACCCGCACACCGAGCGCCCGAGGGTGCTGCGGCTGTCGTTCGTCCGTGGCGGTGTGCTGGTGGAGGTCGGGCACGCGGACTCCGCGCCCGCCCTGCTCTGCTCACCGCTGCCCAACCCCAGCCGGGCGGGCGCGTTGCTCGACGGCCTGTGCTCCGGCTGGGGCGTGCTCCCGGATCCGGACGGCGGCGAGTCGGCCTGGGCGCTGCTGACCCGGTCAGGTGGTCGGTAGGTCCAGCGCTTCGGCGGTGGTCCGGTAGAGGTCCAGCACGCGGTCCAGGCTCGTGGCCATGATCGGCCGCAGGACCCTGCGGTCGGACGCCGCGACCCTCAGGCCGATCCGGTGCCGTCGGGCCAGTTCGTGGCACCGCACCAGCATGTTCAGCCCGGACGAGTCCAGGTAGGACACCGGCGTCAGGTCCACCACGACCACGGCCGTCGACGTGCACGCGGTGGCGGCCTCGACGGCGGCGACCACGTGCCGTTCCAGCTCCGGAACGGTGTCGAGGTCGAGTTCACCCGACGCCGTGACCACCACGGCACCCGTGTGGAACCCGCAGCGGACGGTCAGCGGCGGCGACTCCTCCACGCCGCCGTCCACCGTGACGGCGATCTACCCCACCCCTTGCGTCGAACGGGTCTCCGCACCGTCGCGGGGTTTCGGGACGAACGAGGCCAACGCCTCCTCCGGGCAGGCGAACACCGTCACCAACTCGGTCGCCCCGGTGATCTCCAGCGCGCGGAGCACCCCGCGCTTGGCGGCGGCGACCACGAGGCGGACGCCGAGCCGGTCGGCCCGGTGCACGGCGCCGACCAGGGCCGAGATCCCGCTGGAGCCGAAGAAGGCCACG
>DATMCA010001476.1:0-11388 GCA_035559015.1 Umezawaea sp.
CGCTCCCTTGGCGATCCCCTGAGTGGAGGTGGCTCCGGGGAGCACGATGACTTCGGTGGTCGGCGCGCCCGTCATCCGCGATTCCCTTCGGTTGGTTCCCGAGTGCCACCGACCTTTCCGGCGGTGGTCCAGTGTGGACAAGACCCTGGCGTGCGCACGAAAGAGCGCACCACGGCACGTGGATAGGCGCCCGCCCAGGGGTCAAGCTGGCCGCATGTCGTCGACCCCCACGCAGGCCCAGGCCGCGACGATCGTGATGGCCGCGTCGAACGACCCCGGCTGGGGCATGTTTATGTGGCTGGCCATCACCACCGGCGCGGGGCGCGACGAGCTGTGCGTCCTGCGCTGGGACGACGTCGACCTCGACAGCGGTGTGCTCACCACCGCCAGGCGGATCGCGCTCGACGACCGGACGGTCACGCTGCTGCGCGCCCACCAGGCCCACTGCGCCGCCCAGGCCGCCATCCTCGGCGTCGAACGGCGGCCCGACGCGTACGTCTTCTCGCCTTCGCCGGATGGCGGCACCGCGCCGGAACCCGACGGTGTCGCGGAGCGATACGCCCGCCTGTGCGCCGACCTCGGCCGGGACTCGCACCTCGACCGGCTGCCGCACTACTCCGCGGCCGAACTCGTCGCGGCCGGGGCCGACGTGCGCAGCCTGCACTGGCGGTTGCAGCGCGGGCTGTCCCGCATCCAGCGACGGCCGCGGGGTTGAGGGACGGGGTCAGGTCGACGCCGACTCCGGCTGCCGTGAGCGGGCGAGGACCAGCGAGGCCAGCGCGCCCACGCCCGCGACGACGGTGAACACCGTGTAGGCGCTGGTGAACCCGCCGACCGAGGGTGATCCGGCGAGGCCCGCGGCGGCGACGGTGGAAGCCACACCGACGAAGATCGCGGACCCGGTCGGGTTGAAGGTGTAGACGATGGCCGACACCAACCCGGCCTCCCGCTGGGCGACCCCGGAGAGGGCGGAACTGGTCGCGGCCACGAACACCGCGCCCGCGCCGACCGCGAACAGGAACGCGCCGGGAAGCGCTTCGGCGTAGACGTTGCCGTGGGGCGTCAGACCGATGAGGAGGCCGTTGCCCACGGCGTCCAAGGCCAGTCCGGCGAAGGCGATGGTCCGGACGCCCACCTTGCTGATCAGGCGTCCGCCCGCGATGGCGCCGATCACCGTGCCCACCGCCACGGGGAGGAAGAACAGGCCGGTGGCCAGCGCGCTGTAGCCGCGGAAGTGCTGGAGGAACTGCGAGGTGATGAACAGGTCCCCGCCCGCGACACCGGCCGCGGTGAGCATGAGGAACGAGCCGGTCGCGACCGGGCCGCGCACCAGGACTCCCAGCTGCACCAAGGGGTTTCGCACGGTGCGCTCGACGAACGTGAACACGGCGTACAGCACGACGGCGACCGCGATGGGCACCAGCGTGGCGGGATCCGCCCAGCCGTTGTTGCCCGCGTTGATGACGCCGAAGACCAACGAGCCCGTGGCGGCGGTGACGGTCACCGTGCCCAGCACGTCGACGCGCTGGTCGGCGCTCCCAGGCCGCTGCGCGGGCACCAGCGCCCTGATGGCGACCATCAGCGCGACACCGATCGGGATGTTGATGAAGAACACCCAGCGCCAGCCCGGACCGCTGGTGAGGAGCCCGCCGGCGAGCAGTCCCACCGCGAAGCCGATGCCGCCGAGGGAGGACCACACGCCCAGCGCCCTGTTGCGTTCGGAGCCCTGGAACATGCCGGTGAGGGTGCGCAACGCGGCGGGGGAGAGCAGCGCGGCCCCGATGCCCTGGAACACGCGGCCGCCGATCAGGCCGGCCTCGCCCTGCGCCAGGCCGGTCGCCAGCGAGGCCAGGGTGAAGACCACCAGCCCGGTGAGGACCATGGGACGCGCGCCGAAGAGGTCGGCGAGCCTGCCGCCGAGCAGCAGCAGCCCGCCGAGGAACAGCACGTAGACGCTGACCGCCCAGGTGAAGGCCGCCCGGCTCAGCGCCAGCTCGGTGCTGAGCGCGGGCAGGGCCACGTTGATGACCGTGGAGTCCAGCATCAGGATGAATTGGGCCATGCAGATCGCCGCAAGCGCTTTCCAGCGACGGGGATCCGGAACGTGCGCGTCGTGGACCACCGGACTCCTCACTCTCTGTCGGGCAACCTCGGGTTGACAAGCTGAGGCAACCGTAGGTTGACAAATACGGGGCTGTCAACCAGCGGATGACAAGCGCCGCTGCTCCACCATGCGCGCGATCTCGCCGACGGTGGCGGCGCTCTGGAGGTCCTCCTCGCTGATCTCCACGCCGAGCCGGTCGGACAGGGTGACTGACAGCTCCACGATCGAGAGCGAGTCGAGACCCGCCTCCTCCAGGCTGTTGTCGGGGCGCAGACCCGCCTCGTCCAGGTTGAGGTCGTTCACCAGAATGCCCTTGAGCTCCTCGTTCACCAGGATTCCCCTTTCCCGTCCTCAACGGTGAGCAGCGTTCCCCGCCGGTACCGGTCGCCGCAGGCGCGGCGTTGCAGCTTGCCGCTCGACGTCTTCGGCGTGGTGCCGCGGCGCAGGAAGACGACGTCGTCCACGTGGATGTCGTGCCGTGCCGCGACCGCGCGGCGCACCGTCGTTCGCAGTTCGCCGAGATCCCCGTCCAACCGCAGTTCCGCGGCGATCACGACCAGCTCCTGTTCGCCGGTGTCGACCGGGAAGGTGACGACGTGACCCGGCCGCACCGCGGGGACGTCCTCCTCGACGGTCAGCTCGATGTCGGTCGGGTGGTGGTTGCGGCCGTCGATGATGATGAGGTCCTTGAGCCTGCCCGCGACGAACAACGACCGGTCGTGGAAGAAGCCGAGATCCCCGGTGCGCAGCCAGCCGCCGACCCCGTGGAGGACCCGGTCGAAGACCGCGGACTCGTCCTGCGCCCAGTAGCCCGCGCAGACGTTGTCGCCGCGCACCCAGATCTCCCCGACCTCCCCCGGAGCCACCTCCACCTCGGTCGCCGGCTCCACGATCCGGACCTCCTGGTCCAGGGGCGTCCCGCAGCCCACCATGGTGACCCCGCACGGGTCCCGGTCCTCGACCCGCCGGACCCGGCCCGCGGTCAGCTCGTCGCGGTCGAACGCGCGGAAGGGCGGCGCTTCGTCCACCGGGACCGCGGTCGCGATGAGCGTCGCCTCCGCCAGGCCGTAGACCGGCGTGTGCGCGGCGGGCCGGAAACCGCACGGCGCGAAGGACTCGGTGAAGCGGACCAGCGAACGCGCCCGCACGGGCTCGGCGCCGTTGCCCGCGTAGATCAGCGTGGACAGGTCCAGGCCCGTGCGCTCCTGCGCGGAGACCCGGTCCACGCACATGTCGAACCCGAAGTTGGGGCACAGCATGTGGGTCGCAGCGCGGTCGCTCAGCAGTCGCAGGAACCGCAGCGGCTCGCGCACGAACGCCAGCGGTGTCATGTGGACGACCGGGAACCCCTGCGCCAGCGGCAGGATCACGGCGAACACCAGGCCCATGTCGTGGAAGAACGGGCTCCAGCTCACGGTCGTGGAGTGCTCGTCGAAGCGCAGCGCGGCGGCGAGCTGGTCGACCTGCGCGGCCATGTTCCGGTGCGTCACCCGGACACCGGCGGGACGCCTCGTCGAACCCGACGTGTACTGGAGGTAGGCCGTCGCCTCCGGGTCGCAGGGCGCCGGAGCCCAAGGCGCCGCCGGGTCGGGCCCGACTTCGTCCGGGCAGACGATCCGGACCTCCGTGGACAGTCGCATCCCGACCACGGCGTCGCGAACCGACCGGGGCGCGATCACCACCTCGCAACCGCAGTCGTCCATCGCCGGCGCTATCCGGTCGTTGTGGCGGTATGACGCCGGCGCGGGCAGCGGTACCGCGACCAGTCCGGCGTAGAGGCAGGCGACGAACCCGATGACGAAGTCGGCGCCGGTAGGGCAGAGGATCGCGGCCCGCGCCCCGGGACGGGCGATCCGCCGGAGCTGTGCGCCGACGGCGCGCACCCGCGCGTCCAGTTCCCCGTAGGACAGGTCCAGGGCTCTTCCCAGCGGCTCGACGGAGAAGTCGACGAACGTCATCGCCGTCCGCCCGGGATCCGCTTCGGCACGTCGGCGGACGGCCGCGGGAAGACCGCCCGCCCGTCCGGTCCAGGCGGCCTCGGACAGGACGCTCATCGACGGCTTCCTCCCGCGCCGCGGGACCGCCCGGGGGTGACCACCCGACTGGCGATGGTGCGCAGCAGGATGTTCGACGTGCCCTCGTAGATCTGGCCGACCATCGCGTCCCGGTAGAACTTCTCGACGGGGTAGGCGGTGCTGAACCCGTTGCCCCCCAAGGTCTGCAACGCCCGCGACGCCGCCCGCTCGGCCACCCGCGAGGCGAAGTACTTCGCCATCGCGCAGCGCGACAGCAGTTCGGGGACGCGGCCGCCGCCGTCGGCGAGGCGCGCCGCGTCCTGCACCAGCAGCCGTGCCGCCTCGACCTCCGTCGCCACTTCGGCTAGGGGGAACTGCACGCCCTGGAAATCGGCGATGGGACGGCCGAACTGCTGCCGTTGCCCGGCGTACTCGACGGCCGCGTCGAGGGCGCCGGTCGCCAGACCCACCATCTGCGCGCCGATGCCGATGCGACCGAGGTTGAGCGTGTCGATCGCGATGTCGTACCCGTCGCCCTCCTCGCCCAGCCGGTGGTCCAGCGGGACACGCACGCCGTCGAACTGCACCGGGCAGGTGGAACTCGCCCGTATCCCGAGCTTCTCCTCGTTGTTACCGACGACGAGTCCCGGTGTGCCCTGCGGCACCAGGAAAGCCGTGACACCGTGCACGCCGTGCTCCGGCGCGGCGTTGGCGAACACGACGAAGACGCCCGCCTCCCGTGCGTTGGTGATCCAGACCTTGCCCCCGTCCAGCACGTAGTCGCCGCCGTCGCGACGCGCCCGTGTGCGCAGTGCGAAGGCGTCGCTGCCGGACTCGGGTTCGGTCAACGCGTACGCGCCGACGAGGTCGCGCGCCAGCCGTGGCAGGTATCGGTCCTGCTGGGCGGAACTGCCCCAGCGGATCAGCGTGGTGTTGACCAGCACGTTCTGCACGTCGACGCAGACCGCCACCGACGGGTCGACCCTCGCGAGTTCGGCGATGGCCAGCGCGCTCAGGGAGATCGAACCGCCGGCGCCGTCGTAGCGCTCCGGGATCTGGATCCCCATCAGGCCGAGCGAGAACAGTTCGTCGATCAGTTCGCGCGGCATCCGGGCGTCACGGTCCATCCGCGCGACCCGCGGGCGGAGCTTCTCCTCGGCCCATTTGCGGACGGTGTCCCGCAGTTCTTCTTCCATGGCACGCCCCCTCAGTGGAATGCGGACAGCCCCAGGACGGATCGGGCCACCACCAGCTTGTGTATCTCGGTCGTTCCCTCGGCGATCGTCAGCGCCCTGGCGTCCCGGAAGCAGCGTTCGAGCGGGTAGTCCGGCGACAGGCCGTTGGCGCCGTGCACCTGGATCGCCTCCGACGCCACCCGCACCGCCATCTCGGTCGCGTACGCCTTGGCCATGGAGGCTTCGCGGTCAGAACGCCGGTTCTCCTGGATGGAGGTCAGGGCCCGGTGGATGAGCAGCCGCGAGGCGTCGATCTCGGCGGCCATGTGGTAGATCTTGTCCTGGATGAGCTGGAACTCCCCGATCAACCGGCCGAACTGGCGTCGCTGCCTGGCGTAGGCGACCGAGGCCTCCATCGCGGCCCTGGCGATGCCGAGGGAGACGACGGCCATCCGGCAGCGCGCCCACTGGAGCGTCCGGAAGACGAGCCGGAGGTTCCCGAGCGATCCCGCGCAGTTCTCCCTGGGGACCCGGCAGTCCTCGAAGATCATCTCGGACGTCACGAACGCCGTGAGCCCCAGCTTGGGCAGATCCCTTGTCCGGTAGGGCGAACGCGCGCGCTCGACGACGATGGGCCTGATCTCCGCCCGCCCGTCCTCTGCCACGACCCGGCACAGGACGATCGCGTAGTCGGAGATGTCGGCGTTGGAGATCCAGCGCTTGTGCCCGTTGATCACGTACTCTTCGCCCCGCAGCACGGCCGTGGTCTCCATCGCCGCGTTGTTCGACCCGTGGTTCGGCTCGGTGGAGGCCAGGCAGCCGATCTTCGCGCCGCTCAGCAGGCCCGGTACCGCCCGCTCCCGCAGGCCGGACGGGCCCGTCGCGGTGATGTAGCGGGCGCAGGCGTACGAGATCATCAGGCAGCCCTCCAGCGAGGGGAACACCCTGGCCAGCTCCTCGCTGGCCTGGGCGCCGGCCACCTCGTCCGGCGCGTCGACGTCCAGCGGATAACCGTGCCCGCGCACCGTCCTCACGATGTCCGGCAGCACGTCGAGCGGCAGCCGGTCGTCCGAGTAGCGGTCGCCGAGCGGCCTGATGTCCTCGTCCAAGCCCTTGCGCAGGGAGGTCAGCCACTCATCCGACACGGTTGCCTCCTTCGACCAGGTGCTTGATCTCGTCGGTCAGCGCCCTGGCGAACCGGAGCCGTGCCGAGTCGAGGAAGAAGTGGCCACCGGGCAGGGTGGTGGCGAAGAACTCGCCGGTGGTGTGCTCTCCCCAGGCCTTCAGTTCGGCGCGCGACACGGTCCAGTCCGCACTGCCGCCGAAGGCCGCGATCGGGCAGTCGAGCGGGTTTCCCCGTCGCGGCTCGTAGGTCTCGTCGAGACCCAGGTCCGCGCGGATGACCGGCATCATCACGTCGACCAGCTCCTCGTCGTCCAGCAGCGCGTTGTGCTGACCGGCCAGGCGGTGGAGCCCGTCGACCAGCTCGGCCCGCGACAGCTCGTGCAGCGGGGGACGTGCCGACCGGAGGTGTGGAGCCCTGGCCGCGGCGACGAACAGGGCCCTCGGCCCCGGCAGGCCCCGCCGGGCGAACTCGTGCGCGGTCTCGAAGGCGATCAGCGCGCCAACGCTGTACCCGAGCAGCACGAACGGTGGGCGCACCCCCTCGACGACGTCCGTCAGCCGCTCGACGAGCGGCCGCAGCCGGGTCATCGGCGCCTCGCCGAGCCGTCGACCGTGGCCGGGGAGTTCGACGGCGCACACCTCGACGTCGTCGGGGAGGTTCGCCGCGAGCCCCTTGAACACCGACGCCCGTCCGCCGGAGTAGGGAAGGCAGACGAGGCGGAGGCGCGCGTCCGGGTTCGGCCGCGGGCGCTGGATCCAGGTCCGGCGACCGTCGGGGCCCGCGAGGTGCGGATCACGGGCCCCGGCGGTGCGCTCCTCTTGCTCCCGCATCGGCTAGAACGTCGCGACCTGCGTGCCGACCGCGCCGAACCGCTCCACGAAGCGGGCGATCGCCTCCGCGGGGATCATCACGCCGTCGCACTGCGGGGGCCCGCCCACGTACCCGTTCCCGCGCAGGACGTCGATGTGCCCGGCGGCCCGTCCCGGCTCGGCCGGTCCCGTCGCGGGCGAGACGCCGTTCTGCGCGACGAGCACGTTGGACAGGACGGAGCTGGTGATCTGCGTCGTGCTGAAGGCGTCGGGGGTGTTGGCGGCGAACCACTCGACGCCCTCCTCGCCCGCCAGCTCGTACATCAGCGGCGGCCAGCCGAACACCTTGTGCATCGGCGTGGTGCACTCGATCACGTCGCCCTGGGCGAACAGCAGGTCGGCCTGCTGCTCGATCCTGGCCATCGCGACGTCCCGGTCGTAGCAGGGCGGGATCGAGTCGTCGACCAGCATGGTGCCCGGCCGGAGCGCCGCGATGTCGACGATGTCGGGCGCGTTGGTGTCCGCGCTGATCACGGTCGCCTCGTAGAACTCCTCCGGCAGGCTGGACGTGCCGCCGATGATCTCGATCTCGCCCCGGTAGCCGAGCACGCCGGTCGCCTCGTCGGCGGCCTTCCTGAGCCTGCCGGTGATCGCCGCCTTGGGGCCGCGGGGGCTGTCGCTCGTCGCGGCGTAGGGGTCGCACAGGATGAGCTTGCGCGGGTGCGGCAGGTGCTTCAGCAGCAGGTGCATGGACGCCTTGCCGACCGAACCGAGCCCGAGGACGCCCAGCACCTCGTTCTCCATGGCACGCCCGGTCAGGCGCAGCAGGTTCTCCACGTTCAGCACCACCGCCGCGGCGGTGGTCTCGTGACCACTGGTCACCGGTGGGAGGTCCGTCCGGCCCTCGATGGCCGCCGCGACACCGCGGGCGTAGTCCGTCGCCGTCACCAGCAGCCCGCTGAGCGAGATGTTCTTCGCCCCGAGCCGCGCCCCCATCTCGACGCCGCCGACGATCGTCTCGACCAGCCGGTCCCGGTTCAGGTACAGGTCCGCCGTGTCGAGGCGCGGAACCATGATCGTGGCGATGCGGCCGAGGTTGGTCTCGATGATGCCGCACAGGTGCGGGAGGTCCAGGGCCATCAACCGGTGCGCGACGTCGCCGGGGTTGATGCCCGCCCGCTCGAACAGGCTCGCCGGCGTGGCGAGCACGCCCACCCCGTCCACCCGCGGGATCTGCCCCGCGGAGTACAGGGCCAGCAGGTCACGCCGCTCGATCCGGACGCTGCCCGGTTCGACCTCGCCGTTGCCCTCGGCGCCGGCGGCCGCGCCGTTCGCCGTCCCGGCTTCGGCGTTCCCGCCACCGAGGGACGCCGACAGCTCGGCGATGGTGGGGTGGGCGAACAGGAAGCGCACCCCGAGCTGCTTCCCGACCGTGTCGGAGATCTTCGACACGAGGTTCACCGCCTGGAGGGAGTCGTCGCTGAGCTCGAAGAAGCTGTCGTGGACGCCCACGTCGTCGAGCCCGAGCACGTCGCACCAGTGCTGGGCCAGCCGCACCTCCAGATCGGTGCGCGGCGCGACCGGTCCGCGGGCGGCGTCCGGCTCCGGGACGTCGGCCTTGGCGAGGGCCTCGCGGTCGATCTTGCCGTTGCTGGTGAGCGGTAGCTCGTCGCGCAGGACCACCGTCTTGGGAACCATGTACTCGGGCAGCTTGTCGCGGACGAACGTCCGCAGCTCGCCCGTTCCCGGCGGCGTCCCGCCCGCCGCGACCACGTACGCCACCAGTCGCTTGCCGCCCCCGTCGTCGTCCGTGGCCAGGACGACCGCTTCGCGCACCGCGTGGTGTTCGCGGATGGTGCTCTCGATCTCCCCGAGCTCGATCCGGTAGCCGCCGATCTTCACTTGGAAATCCTCCCTGCCCAGTATTTCGATGCTGCCGTCCGGAAGGCGGCGGCCGATGTCACCCGTCCGGTACAGCCGTTCCCCGGTCCGCGGATGGGTGATGAAAGCGGCGTTCGTCGTTTCCTCGTCGCGCCAGTAGCCGTCGGCCACGCCCGCACCGCCGATGTAGAGGCCACCCGGCACCCAGACCGGCCGCACGTCGAGTTCGCCGTCGAGCACGTGGATCTGCTGGTTCGACAGCGGTTTGCCGTAGGGAATGCTCTTCCAGTCCGGGTGCACCTCGTGGACCTCGTGCGCGATCGACCAGATCGACGCCTCGGTCGCGCCGCCCAGGCTGATCACCCGCACACCCGGCACCAGCCGGCGCAGGCGGTCGGGCAGGGTGACGGGAATCCAGTCGCCGCTGAGCATCGCGACCCGGAGCGAGCCGGGCACGTCCACCCGGACGCCCTCGGCGTACTGGACCAGCAGATTCATGAAGCCGGGCACGGAGTTCCACACGGTGACGTGCTCCTGCCGCACCACGTCGATCCAGTGGGCCGGGTCGCGCAACCCGGACTCGTCGGGCAGCACGAGCCTGCCGCCCGCCGCGAGGGTGCCGAACACGTCGTACACCGAGAGGTCGAAACTCAGCGAGGACAGGCCGAACACGCCGTCGTCGGGGCCGATCCCGAACCGCCGGTTGATGTCGGTGATCGTGTTCAGCGCACTGCGGTGCGAGATCATCACGCCCTTGGGCACGCCGGTCGAGCCGGAGGTGTAGATCACGTAGGCCAGGTCGTCCTCGCTCTGGACCTGGTCGAGCGAATCCTCGGAGACGTGCTCCAGGAGGTCGGTGTCGGCCCGCAGCCGCCGGACGTCCTCCGGCCACTCGACGCGCTTGTCGACGCCCTCC
The DNA here is from genome assembly GCA_035559015.1 of Umezawaea sp. Lineage (GTDB taxonomy): Bacteria > Actinomycetota > Actinomycetes > Mycobacteriales > Pseudonocardiaceae > Umezawaea. The sequence continues at coordinate 10,027 of DATMCA010001476.1, forward strand.
TGGGTGAGCACGATCCCGACGTCGGCGGCCTTCAGGATGCGGTGCAGCCGTTCGCGCGGCAGCGAGGCGTCCAGCGGCAGGTACGCCGCTCCCGACTTGAGCACGCCCAGCACGGCCGGAACCTGTGCCCAGCCCTTGTCCATCACCACGCCCACCAGCGTGTTGGGCCGGGCGCCCTGGTCTCGCAGCCAGCGACCGAGGCGGGTGGAGTGCCGGTCGAGCTCCCCGTAGGTGATCGTCCTCGCAGTCGACACGACGGCGGGCTGGTCCGGCCGGTCCTCTGCCTGCGCGACGAACGGGCCGTGCAGGAGTCCCTCCGCCATGGGGGCGGCCGTGGAGTTGGCGTTCCACTGGAGCACGCGGTGCGCCTCGGGAACGATGTGCTTGCGGGTCCGCTCCTCCCAGCTCCCGGGCACCTCGGCGAGCCTGCGCACGTGCCGCACGAACGCGTCCAGCATGTCCTCGGCCAGTCCGGGCGGGAACACCGAGTCGAGCACGTCCCAGGTGAACTCCAACCCGCCCTTCCGCACGGCGCTGCGCACCTCCAGGTACACCTGCGGGGTTTGGCTGACGGTGTAGCCGAGTTCGCCGAGACCGGAGATGTCGACGCTGCTCATCTCGACGCTGTTGAACACGACGTAGGTGTTCCGGCGGGGTGTTCCGCCGTACGCCTTCGCCAGTTCGCGCATGACCTGGACGCCGCTGACGTACCGGCAGTGCTCCAGGTCCTTGATGAGCTGCCGCTGGAGGCGTTGGGCGCGTTCGAGGAACGTCGACCCCGGCGACGCCACCACCCGGAGGTGGTTCGGCAGGGCGAAGCTGCCGACGATGTTGTCGACGTCCTCGTGCACCGGCAGCCGATCCCAGAACGGCGCGTTGATGCTGAACTCCTCGGTCTTGCTCCAGAGCGCGGCGACGTCGCAGAAGGCGGTCAGCAGGGCGGCACCGGGCATCAGACCGGACTGCTGCACGCGCGTCCTGAACCGTTGCCACGGCTCGGGTTCGAGGATCCGGGCGGTCAGCGCCCGCGATACCATGGGAGCGTCGGTGCGGGCGACCTCGATCGGCAGCTCGGGCGGTGGGGGGAGCGTCGGCAACCGGCGCCGCCAGTAGTCGAGCGCCCGTTCGTGGACGGGTGTGCCCTTCAACGCCGTCTTGGCGACGACGTAGTCCCGTGTGGACAGTGCGATCGGCGGCAGCTCGTCACCGACGTTGAGGTGCGCGAGTTCCCGCCAGATCCGCATCAGGCTCAACGAGTCGGCGATGAGCAGGCTCGAACCGAGGTGCAGGCGCGTCCGGTCGTCGTCCAGCAGTGTCGCGCGCATCCGGAACAGCGGCCAGGTGTTGTGGGCGAACATCTCC
>DATMCA010001477.1:0-6908 GCA_035559015.1 Umezawaea sp.
TTCCTGCTCACCAGGCTCGACGGGCACAGCGGGTACGTCCCGCACCTGTTGCCGAGCCTGGTCCTCATCGGCGCCGGTGTCGGGCTCGTGATCGCCACCGCCACCGCCTCCGCCACCGCGCGACTGGGCGACGACCTCGCCGGTGTCGCCGCCGCGTCGGTCAACGCCGCGCAGCAGGTCGGCGGTTCCCTCGGTGTGGCCGTCCTCAGCACCGTCGCCGCGTCAGCCGCCGCGTTTTCCGCAGGTGACGCGGAAGCAGCGGTGCACGGCTACACCACGGCTTTCGGTTGGACGGCCGTCGTCTTCCTCACCGGCGCGGTCCTCACCGCGCTCATCACCCCCTCGGAGGGTCGCCCGGCATGAGCACCGCACAACGCCACTTCCCCGCACGCCTCGGTGGTGCCCTGTTCGCGCTCGGCACCGCGCAGTTCCTCGTCCTGCACCTCATCGTCCAGAACGCCTGGGAACGCCCCCGCTACAACTGGTGGACCAACTACATCAGCGACCTCGGCGCCGTGGGCTGCGCGCCCGTGCTCGGCAACGAGGTCTGCTCTCCCCTGCACACCGCGATGAACACCGCCTTCGTCCTGCAAGGCGTGCTCCTGCTCGCCGGGGTGGTCCTCACCGCCAACGCCTGGGCCACCAAGGGGAATCGCCGCACCTGGCAGGTCATGGTCGGGCTCGCGGGCGTCTCGTGGATCGTCGTCGGCCTCGTCCCCGAGGACGTCAACCTGACCCTCCACTCGATCGGCGCGCTGCCGATCTTCATCCTCGGCAACATCGCGCTGGTCGTCGCCGGGACGTCCGCGTCGACGCGGAACCGGCCCGTGGCAAGGGTGACGGCGCTGGTGCTCGGCGTCGTCGGGTTGTTGGGGTTCACGCTGACCGTTCTCGCGGCCGCGAACCCGAATGGCGTGATCGGTATCGGCTTCGCCGAACGCGTCACGGCGTTCCCCCTCCAGGTCTGGGCGCTGGTCGTCGGGATCGGCGTGCTGGCACGACCACACGGACGCCCTTGAGGTGGTCGGCCCAGGCCAGTTCGGCGGCGTGGTGCCCGTTCATCCCGTGCACGCCCGCGCCGGGCGGGGTGGCGGCCGAGCACAGGTACACGCCGGGAACGCCCGTGCGGTAGGGGTTCGGGGTGAGCCGGGGGCGGGCGACGATCTGCCACGGGCTGTTCGCGCCGGTGAGGATGTCGCCGCCGATCCGGTTCGGGTTCGTCGCGCTCAGCTCGTGGGTGGACTTGGACGTGCGGGTCACGATCCTGGTGGAGAAGCCGGGGGCGAAGCGCTCGACCTGGTCGACGATCCGCCGGGTGGCGTCGTCGGCGCAGCCGTGGGGGACGTGGGCGTAGGCCCAGACCGGGTGCAGGTCGCCCGCGGACCGGCCGGGGTCGGCCAGGTATTGCTGGCCGACCAGGACGAAAGGTCTGTCCGGCAGGGTTCCGCGGTGCACTTCCCCTGCCGTGGCAACGATTTCGTCCGGACTGCCGCCCAGGTGGACGGTTCCGGCTCGCCGGCACGCCGGAGCCGTCCACGGCACTCCCCCGCGGACGGTGAAGTCGACCTTGAACGCGCCGGGACCGTGTCGCCAGCGCCGGTAGGCACGCCGCACCCGGGGTGGTAGGCGGTCGCCTAGGATCGCCGCCGCGCCGCTCGGTGACGTGTCGAGCAGGAGCAGGTCGGACGGCGGGAGGTCGGCCGTCGAGGTGACGGGGTGGGAGGTGACGACGGTCCCGCCCAGTTCGGCCAGGAGGAGGGCCAAGGCATCGGTGATCGACCGTGACCCGCCCTTGGCCACGGGCCAGCCGACGTGGTGCCCGGCGGCGATCAGCAGCGCTCCGACGGAGGACGTCAGCGGGTGGTCCAGGTCGTGCATGACGTGGGCGGCGATGCCCAGGAAGAGGCTCTGCGGTGCGGGTTCGGTCCACGCCCGGCGCAGCAGGTTCGCGGGTGGCAGGGCGCGGAGGCCGAAGCGGGCCAGGTGGAGCGGTCTGGCGGGGCGGCGCAGCAGTGGCCCCAGGAGGTCCGGGGCGGTCTCGTCGAGCCGCTCCACCAACGGGGAGAACAGCTTGCGCCACCGTCGTCCGTCCTGGTGGGACAGTCCGGCGGCGGTCTCGTCGAGGGAGCGGTGCAGGACCCCGGCCGTGCCGTCGTCCAACGGGTGCGCGACCAGCACCTCCGGGTGGCACCACTCCAGGCCGTGGCGCTCCAGGCGCAGGCCGCGCAGGAACGGGGAGAGCGCCGCCATCGGGTGCACGGCGGAGCACTCGTCGTCCAGGGTGCCCGTCACCGGGTTCTCGCTGGTGCGGGTTCCTCCGCCGATGCGGTCGGCCGCTTCCAACACGGTCACGGCGACGCCGTGTCGAGCCAGCGCCACGGCGGCGGCCAGGCCGTTGGGGCCCGAGCCGACCACGACGGCGGTCGTCGTGTCACGCATCGGTGGCCGGGTCGCGGAGCACCGCGGTGAGCTTCGGCTTGTCGTGCAGGACGAGGATCGCGCACAGGACGGTGTAGGTGGCGGCCAGGTACTTGACGAACGGGTAGCCGAACGCGAAGTCCATGAGGGTGATGTTCAGGCCCACGGCGAAGAGGGCCGCCGCGCCGAGGAAGGTGGTGCGGCGGAACAGGAGCATCACGGCGGGGATGAACTCGAAGAGCCCTGTCACCCGACCGTAGAACGGGGAGTAGCCGTAGAACGCCCACACCAGCGACGTTCCGTCCGCTGTGGACTTCGAGATGGTCCAGTCGCCGTAGTAGTACTGGCCTCCCAGGAGTTTCACGGTGCCGTAGAAGAGGAAGACGGCCGCCATCAGGAGCCTGATCGTCAGGACCGTCCTGGACTGCGGGTGGAACCAGATCATCGAACCTCCAAGGTCAGCGGCAATGGTGGTGGGCCGGGGAGGGTCGCGGATCGTTCGGAGGTGCCGACTCGTCGGCCACGGGGAGGAAGCGCCTCCTCCCGAAGAAGGAGGCGGCGCCCCGCCGAAGTGCCTAGGCTCGACCGTTGTGACGACCGAGGACACGACGTGGCCCGCGGCGGCGCGGTGGGCGCTCCGGTTCGGCCCGCTGGCGGTGGCGCTGGTCGCGCTGCTCTTCCTGTTCGAGCCTCGGGGAACGCTGACGCCGGAGGTCTGGGCGGTGGCGTTGGTGGGCAGCGCGCTGGTCGTCCTGGGCGGTCGGTGGCCGCTGGCCGTGAGCCTCGTGGAGTCGGGTCTGCTGGTGGTGTCGGTGGTCGCGAGCCCGGCGAGCATCGGGATCGCGCAACTGCTGGCCGGCCTGGCGCTGGGCGAACTCGCGATGAGACGTTCCTGGCTGCCCCAACTGGTGTGCGGAACGGCGGTCGCCTGCGGGGTGGGGACGTTCTACCTGGCCACGCAGCCCGACGCCGAACCGGTGCCGACGGTGTTGCGGGTGCTCATCATGGTCGGGTTCCCGGTGTTGGCGGGGCGGCACCTGCGGTCGTTGCGGGAACTGGCCCAGCGCTACCGCCGGGAAGGGCTGGACGCGGCGCGCATCAGGGACGCGGAAGTCCGTGCGGCGCGGGAGGCTGAGCGCACGTCCATCGCCCGTGAACTGCACGACCTGGTGGCGCACCACGTTTCCTCCATCGTGCTGCGCGTCGGCGTGGCGCGGCACGTGCCCCCCGATCCCGACGCCTTCCGCGCGGCGCTGGACGACGTGCACGAGTCGGGCACCGACGCGCTGAAGGACCTGCGCGACCTGGTGTCCGTGCTGCGGGCTCCCGGCGCGTCGGACGCGGCCCTGCTCGGCCCGGACGGTCTGGACCCGGCGCTGCGGCAGGCGGTGGAACGGTGCGGGCAGGCCGGTTTCGCCGTCACCGGCGCCATCACCGAGCGGGGCGGAGGTCTGGACTCGGTGCGGCGGCTGGCCGTGCTGCGGATCGTGCAGGAGTCGCTGACCAACGTGATGCGCCACGCGCGTCCGGGGGCGACCGTCGAGGTCGACGTGCGCGGAACGGCCGACCACGTCGAGATCGGGGTGTACAACGACGGCGCCGCAGGCCACCCGTCCGCCGCCCGGTCGGGGCACGGACTGATCGGTATGGCGGAACGGGTCACGGTGCTGGGCGGCACGTTCAGCGCGGGGCCGACGCCGACGGGGTGGCGCGTGGCCGCGCGGTTCCCGCGTGCGGGCTCGGCGGCGCACCGGTGATCCGCGTCGTGCTGGTCGACGACCAGCGGCTGGTCCGAGCCGGGCTGCGGATCCTCTGCGACTCCGCGCCGGACGTCGAGACCGTGGCCGAGGCGGCCAACGGGCACGAGGCCGTGCGCGTGGTCGACGAGCACCGTCCCGACGTGGTGCTGATGGACCTGCGGATGCCGGGGATGGACGGCGTCACGGCGACCGCGCGCATCCTCGAACGGCACCGGCACACGAAGGTCGTGGTGGTCACGACGTTCGACGACGACGAGAACCTCTACGGGGCGCTGTCGGTCGGGGCGTTCGGGTTCCTGCTCAAGGATTCAGCTCCCGAGGACCTGCTCGCGGCGGTCCGCCGGGCGGCCGCCGGGGAGCCGCCGTTCAGCCCGGCCGTGCTGCGGCGGGTGGTCGGCCGGGCGACCGAGCGGCACCGCCCCGCCGCGGTGGACGTGCTGCCGCCGTTGACCCCTCGGGAACGGGACGTGCTCGTGGCGCTGTCGAAGGGGTTGAGCAACGCGGAGATCGCCGAGCGGCTGCACTTGGGCGTGACGACGGTGAAGACGCACGTCGGGTCGTTGCTGACGAAGACGGGGCTGGACAACAGGGTTCGCCTCGCGCTGCTCGCCTACTCCGCGGGCATCCGCTAGTGGCCCTTGCGGGCGGACCTGTTGCGCACCCACACCCACAGCGCGAGCGCGCCCAGGGACGTCACGACGACGATGTCGATGGTGCGCGCGGTGGAGGCCGCGGCGGGACCGGTCTTCTGCACCACGGCGCCGGTGTTCTGCGCCGGGGGCGGGTTGGCGTCGGTCTGCGCGGCGACCACGGTGACGTTGCCGACGAGGGTGATCCCGGCGGGTGACGTGGAGTACGCGGGCGACACGGCGACGCTGTCCGTGGCGATCGCGCTGCCCACGACGACCAGCAGCAGGAACGCCACGGCCAGGAAGCCGGTGAGCACTGCCGCTCGAACCACTCGAAGGGCCACCACGCTCGTCCTCCTCCGGTCGGGTGCCGATGGGCGCCAACGGGTGGGTCTACGGGCGCCGCCGGAGGTCGGCTCATTGAGACGGAGGAACGTTACCCGGCCGTTATCTTCAGTGCTCGGTACGTGGCTGCCGCGCTGGTGGCGGAGGCGGCGATGATCGCGGAGCCGACGACGACGCCGCTGACCGCGATCGGGATGCCGTCGGCGAGGCTGTAGCTGCGCAGGGTCTCACCGATCGACCACACGCCGAGGACCGCCGTGACGACGCTGAGCCACCAGGCGTCCAGCGGCGCCATCGCGCGGACCATGGACAGCACCAGCACCGCGCCACCGATCGAGACGACCACCCAGAACCCGGCGAGGTTCTCGCTGAGGACCGACCGGTCGAACGCCAGCGGCGCGATGATCGACCAGACCGCGGCCAGGAAGCAGATGGTGCTGGAGCGACTGGCGACCGCGATCAGCTTCAGCACGACCTCTTCGCCGTGCCACTCGGCGGACTCTTCCACCTGGCCCTCCGTGCTTCGTCCGGCTTCTCCCGCAACACTTCCACGACTCGACGGGCATGTCGATCATGGAGCACGCGCTGAGGGGGAGGTCACGAGCATGAAGGACGGCGGCCCTCTTGTCGAGGATCACCCGTTGCCGAGGACTCCCGCTGTGAATCCCGCCGTGGCGGCCAGATCGACCAGTTCACGGCTTCGGGCGTTCGGGACCAGCACGAGCGGGTAGCAGTCCGACTCGATGTCCAGGACGGCCAGGGTCGTGCCGGCCTCACTCAACCGGGCGCCCGCCAGGTCGAGGAACTCGTGCGTGGCGACGTGGATGTCGGCGTTGTCCAGCCAGGTCCAGGCTTCCGCGTCGGTCGGGTTGGAGCGGAGTGCCCGGAGCTGCCCGACGACCTCCTCCGACTCCTCCTTCCAGTCGACCTCGGCGAGCAGGTCGTGGTCGGCCAGGGCGTCCACCAGGGCGATCCACGCGAGGTTCGGGATCGGTTCGTCGATGCCCCGGTCGTCGAGCCGGTCGGCGTGCGCGCGGAGGTAGGCGTCGGGGTCGTCGTGCGCGCTGGTCACCCTGGCGGCCACGTCGGGCTCGCCGGGGGCGAGCAGGGCGGCGAGCGCGGCCAGCGCGTCTCGAACGGTCGACGGCATGCGGGTCCTCCTGGACTGGGCGGGGACGACGACCATAACCACCCGCACGGGCCGGAACTTCGCGGCCGGGCGGCGCGTCCTAGGCGCGTGGATCAGGCGCGGCGGGTGCGGTTGTCCGCGGCTGCACCGGTGGTGTGGGGTGTGGCCGGGGTTGCGGTGGTGTTGGCGGTGTGGCACGGGTGGGGGATCCTGGTCACACCGGAGCGGTCGTTCTTCTGGTTCATGACGTTCGTCGACCTGGTGGTGGCGGGGGTCGCGTTCTCGGTGGGGCGGCAGTGGCCGCGGTACGCCGACGTGGAGTCGGGCGGGATCGTGCTGCTGCGGCAGCGGATCCGGTTCGAGGCGATCACGGAGATCCGGCTGGGTGACGTGTCGGCGAAGCCGTTCTGGCTGGCGTTCTGGTTGCCGACCTCGTTGGTGGTCGGGGTGATCGCCGCGTTGATCCCGGCCTCGTCGTACAACTGGGAGGTCGTCGAGTTCGCCACGGCCAACGGTCGTGCGCGGTTGCGGTGGCGGAACTCCGCCGGGCACGACGAGGTCGTGAACGCCGTGCGGGCCGCGCGGCCGGACCTGGAGCCGAGGTACGGCCTGGACGGGCGGAGTCCG
>DATMCA010001478.1:0-4748 GCA_035559015.1 Umezawaea sp.
CAGTCTCGTACGCCCTGTCGACCCCGAACCAGCTCCGCCCGCCGCCGTCCCGGACCGCCCCAGCACCGGCAGGCAGAAGCACGACACCAAGATCACCGTCTACGTGTCCGACGAGGAGCTGCTGGCCCTGGAGCACGCGCGGCTGTCGCTGCGCGCCGCTCACGGGCTGGCCGTCGACCGCGGCCGGATCGTCCGCGAGGCCATCGCGGTGCTGCTCGCCGACTTCGAGGAGCACGGGGAGCGGTCGCAGCTCGTCCGGAGACTGCGCCAGCGGTGACCACCCCCGACGTGACCCGACAGGATCCGGCCGACCCGGATCCCGCCGGCGTGGCCCCGGAGCCCGCTCAGCAGGACCCCGCCCCGGCCGAGCCCGACGCGGGCGACGGCAGGTTCCGGGTCAAGCTGACGAACTTCGAGGGCCCGTTCGACCTGCTCCTCCAGCTCATCTCGGCGCACACGCTCGACGTGACCGAGGTCGCCCTGCACACCGTGACCGACGACTTCATCGCCTACATCCGGGCGATGGGCGACGCGTGGGACCTGGACGAGACGACCGAGTTCCTGGTGATCGCCGCCACCCTGCTCGACCTCAAGGCCGCCCGGCTCCTGCCGCAGGGCGACGTGGAGGACGAGGAGGACCTGGCGCTGCTGGAAGCCCGCGACCTGCTGTTCGCGCGGCTGTTGCAGTACCGGGCGTACAAGCAGGTCGCGGCCCTGTTCGGCGAGCTGGAGAAGGGCGCGCAGCGCCGCTACCCGCGGTCGGTGGCGCTGGAACCCCGCTACGAGGGCCTGCTGCCGGAGGTCATGCTCGGCGTCACGCCCAAGAGGTTCGCCGACATCGCGGCCTCCGTGTTCCGGCCCAAACCGCCCCGGACCGTGTCGCTGACGCACCTGCACGTCGCCAAGGTGTCCGTTCGCGAGCACATCGACGCCATGCGCGCGCTGCTGATCGCGGCCGGTCAGCTGACGTTCGGCGAGCTGGTCGCGGACTGCGAGGAGACACTGGACGTCGTGGCCCGGTTCCTCGGGCTGCTGGAGCTGTACCGCGAGACCGTGCTGGCGTTCGACCAGCCGGATCCGCTGGGTGAACTGGTCGTCCGCTGGATCGGTGACGAGGACGCGCCGGTGATCGAGTTCGACGAGGACGAGGAGTACGGGTGACGGAGCTTGCGGAGTCACCGATGAACGGAGCACGGCTTGCCGTCATGGGTCCTTCGAGCGTGGGTGAGGAGGTTTCATGACGGAGCCGGTAGTGGTCGAACCGGACGTTCCGGACGTTCCGGAGGAGGATGAGGCCGAGGTCGTCGAGCCCGGTCTCGACCTCTCGGACGACGCCGAGTTCGAGGGCGCGCTGGAGTCCGTGCTGCTCGTCATCGACTCGCCCGCGAGCGAGAAGCTGCTCGCCGACGTGTTCGGCCAGTCCGTGAAGCGGGTCACCCAGACCCTCAAGGCGATGTCCGCGAGGTACACCGAGTCGGGCAGCGGCATCGACCTGCGTAGAATCGGAGACGGCTGGCGGTTCTACACGCGAGACCGGTACGCGCCCTACGTGGAGAAGCTGCTGCTCGACGGGCAGCGCGCCAAGCTCACCAGAGCCGCTCTGGAGACGCTCGCCGTGATCGCCTACCGGCAGCCGGTCACCAGGGCGCGGATCGCCGCGGTCCGCGGGGTCAACGTGGACGGCGTGATCCGCACGCTCGTCGCACGTGGTCTGATCAGCGAGATCGGTACCGACAGCGACACTGGTGGCATCCTTTACCGCACGACCGAACTGTTCCTGGAGCGGTTGGGCCTGTCGTCCCTGGCGGACCTGCCCCCGATCGCTCCCCTGTTGCCCGAAGTGGATGCGATCGACGATGTCTGAAACCCGTTCCGCGCGGCCCAACCCCAACGACGAGGGGATCCGGCTGCAGAAGGTGCTCGCCAAGGCGGGCATCGCCTCGCGGCGGGTCTCCGAGGAGTTGATCGAACTGGGCCGCGTCACCGTCGACGGCGAGGTCGTCACCGAGCAGGGCCGCCGCGTCGACCCGGAGACGGCCGTCGTGCACGTCGACGGCGTCCGCGTGGTCCTCAAGGACGACGTCGTCACGCTGGTGCTGAACAAGCCGCGCGGCGTGCTGTCGACCATGCACGACGACCAGCACCGCCCGTGCGTCGGCGACTACCTGCACGAGCGCCGCGAGCGGCTGTTCCACGTCGGCAGGCTCGACGCGGACACCGAGGGCCTGCTGCTGCTGACCAACGACGGCGACCTGGCCCACCGGCTGATGCACCCGTCGTACGAGGTGCCGAAGACCTACATCGCCGAGGTCCAGGGCCCGGTGGCGAAGGACGTCGGCAAGCGCCTGCGCGCGGGTGTCGAGCTGGAGGACGGCTTCGCCCGCGTCGACTCGTTCAAGCTCGTCGACTCCATGCCGGGCAAGGCGCTCGTCGAGGTCGTCCTGCACGAGGGGCGCAAGCACATCGTGCGCCGCCTGCTGGACCACGTCGGCTACCCCGTCGCGAGCCTCGTGCGGACGCACATCGGCGAGGTCCAGCTGGGCAACCAGCGGCCCGGCTCGATGCGGGTGCTGAACCGGCAGGAGGTCGGGTCCCTCTACAAGCTTGTGGGACTGTGACGGGATCCCTTCGCCGAAATCGCCGATCGTCGAGAACTCCGGTTCTGGGCGATCGGCTTTTTTCTTGGCTGGAATATTCGTGAGTGGGTGTGATCACCGGGGAAGATCTTCCGGCCAACGGAATTCTTCTTGACGTGGAACGGCGAGAAGTCCGCTGCGCCCTCCCGCCGGTCCTCGATTGCGTCCACCGCAGCAGGGCGTTGCGGCAATCGGCTCAGCGTGGGCGGTGGAACACCGCTCGTGACCGGGTTCGCGCCGTTCCGACGGCTTCGGCGGTCATGAGGGGTCGGCGCAGTACGGTCGTGTGACTTTGTGAAGTTTCTTCGGCACTCATTGTGGCCCAGGGTCTTAAGTCTCTAGATTGGTCCGGGTCGTCCCGATGATGATCAATTGGAGAGGCGTTCGGCGTGCGTGCCCTCACCCGAGGTGTGCTCGGCGTGGTCGGGTTCCTGCTTGTCTGGGAGCTGTTCGGCCGTTCCGGGCTCGTCTCCGCGGAATACCTGCCGCCACCTAGTGTGGTTCTCGGCGAGCTCGGCAAGTTGTTGGGTGATCAGCTGTTCCTGCGCGATGTCCTCGCGACGGTCCTGGCCCTGCTGATCACAGTTGGTGTGTCCGTTGGGATCGCGGTCCCGCTCGGCCTCATCCTGGGAAGCGTGCCCGCTGTGCGGTACGCGACCCGTGCGGTGGTCGAGTTCCTGCGTCCCATTCCTTCCGTGGCCATGATTCCGCTGGCCATCGTGTTCCTCGGGATCGGTCCCGAAACGAAGATCGTGCTCGCGGTGTACGCGGCGATCTGGCCGATCCTGTTCAACACGATCTACGCGCTCGACGAACTGGACCCGCTGCTGGTCGAGACCGCCAAGGTCTTCGGCACCGGCCGGGTCCGGGTGCTGTTCTCGGTGGCGCTGCCCAGCGCGCTGCCGTTCGTCCTCACGGGCATCCGGCTCGCCGCCACCACGAGCCTCGTGGTCCTGGTGAGCGTGGAGCTGCTCGCGGGCGGCAGCGGCGGCCTCGGGCAGTTCATCATGCTGGCCCGCAGCGGCGCCGGTCGCATGGACCTCGTGCTCGCGGGCACCGTGGTGGCCGGTGTGATCGGCTACCTCGTCAACGAGGGTCTCGAACGGGCCCAGCGCCGGTGGGTCGGCTGGAACACGGCCACCGGGGGTAACGCATGACGAAGTTCCTCAAGCGGTGGGTCGTGTTCGCCGGCCTGGTCGTGGTGTGGCAGATCGCCACGGTGCTGGCCGACGACCCGTTCTTCCCACCCCCCACGGAGATCGCCGAAGCCGCGAAGAAGCTCTGGCTCTCCGGTCCGCTGGACCAGTTGTTCCTCACGGACATCGTGTTCGAACACCTGATCCCCAGCGTCACCCGGCTCGTCGGCGGCTGGGCCATCGCCGCGGCCATCGGCATCTCGCTCGGTGTGGCGTTGGGACGGTCGCGGGCGGCACTGGAGTTCGCCGGTCCACTGCTGACGTTCATGCGGTCCATCCCGCCGCCCGCGCTGGTCCCGGTGTTCCTGCTGCTGTTCAAGGTCGGCACCTCGATGCAGTTGGCCACCATCGTCTTCGGTGTCCTGTGGCCGATCCTGCTCAACACGATCGACGGGGCCCGGTCCGTCGACACCCTGAAGTACGAGACGTCCGCCGTGTTCCGCGTGCCCAAGTGGCAGTGGGTCCTCGGTGTCGTGCTGCCCTCGGCGGCGCCGAAGATCTTCGCCGGGCTGCGGGTGTCGTTGTCGCTGTCCCTGGTGCTGATGGTGGTGTCCGAACTCGTCGGCACCGACAACGGCATCGGGTCGCAACTCCTGGTGGCACAACGGGAGTTCGACTTCCCGAACATGTGGGCAGGCATCGTCCTGCTGGGTGTCATCGGCTACGTGCTGAACACCGTGCTGCTGGCCGTGGAGCACCGGGTGCTCGGCTGGCAGCCCAAGCAGGACCACAGCAAGCCCGTACAACTCGCGACGGCAGGGGACTGATACATGACCGCCATGCTCGACGTGGCCGGGCTCGGCCACACCTACCAGGCGAAGGACGGTGCGCACCGCGCCATCGACGGCCTGACGTTCACCGTCGGCGCGGGCGAACTCGTCTGCGTGGTCGGTCCGTCCGGCTGCGGCAAGTCGAC
>DATMCA010001479.1:0-5042 GCA_035559015.1 Umezawaea sp.
AGGGAACGTAGGGCGACCACAGCACGACGGCGTAGCCCACCTCGTCGATGCCCCGCCGGCCGGCCCGGCCGGTGAGCTGGGTGTACTCCCCCGGCGTCAGCTCGACGTGGGCCTCGCCGTTGTACTTGACGAGCTTCTCGAGCACGACCGTCCGCGCGGGCATGTTGATGCCCAGCGCGAGCGTCTCGGTGGCGAACACCGCCCGCACGAGGCCGCGGACGAACAGCTCCTCGACGGTCTCCTTGAACGCGGGCAGCAGCCCGGCGTGGTGGCTCGCGATGCCCCGTTCGAGCGCCTCGCGCCACTCCCAGTACCCGAGCACGCGCAGGTCGGGCTCCGGCAGGTCCTTGGTCTTCTCGTCGATGATGCCGCGGATGACCTCGGCTTCCTCCATCGTGTTCAACCGCAGCCCGGACCGGACGCACTGCGCCACCGCCGCGTCGCACCCGGCGCGGCTGAACACGAAGTCGATCGCCGGGAGCAGGTTGGCCGCCTGGAGGCGGTCGATGATCTCCAGCCGCGACGGCGGCTTGAACCCGGAACCGCGGGGGGCACCGCGCCCGCCCCTGTCCTTGTTGTTGCGCGACCGGCTCCACGGCACGTGGAAGCGGGCCAGGTCCTCGGTGTGCCGCAGGAGCTGCGGGTTGATCCGGGCCTCGCCGTCGGTGTTCTCCCCGATGAACAGGTCGAACATCCGGCCGCCCGCCATCATGTGCTGCCACAGCGGCACGGGGCGGTGCTCGTCCACGACGACCTTCGTGTCGCCGCGCACCTCGACCAGCCACTCGCCGAACTCCTCGGCGTTGCTGACGGTCGCGGACAGGCCGATGAGCTGCACCTCGTCCGGCAGGTGCAGGATCACCTCCTCCCAGACCGCGCCGCGGAAGCGGTCCGCGAGGTAGTGGATCTCGTCCATCACGACGTACGCGAGGCCTTCGAGGGTGTGCGAGTGCGCGTAGAGCATGTTGCGCAGCACCTCGGTGGTCATGACCACGATGGGCGCGTTGCCGTTGACCGACGTGTCGCCGGTCAGCAGGCCGACGGACTTGGCGCCGTAGCGCGCGACCAGGTCGGCGTACTTCTGGTTCGACAGGGCCTTGATCGGCGTCGTGTAGAAGCACTTCAGGCCCTGGGCCAGCGCGAGGTGGACGGCGAACTCGCCGACCACCGTCTTGCCCGCGCCGGTGGGCGCGCAGACGAGCGCCCCGTGCCCCTCCTCCAGCGCCTCGCAGGCGACGCGCTGGAACGGGTCGAGGTCGAACGAGAGCACTGACAGGAAGTCCGTCAGCCGCGGATGCGAACTCCGACGGCGGGAGTCGGCGTACGCGGACGCCGGGGACCGGGAGGAGGGAGCGTTCGAGCGAGGAGCCACACCGTCAAGGCTGTCACACGGCACCGACAAAAGCGGTGAAGATATCCGGGCCCGGCGGGGTGACCGGGCTTCCCGTCCGCAGTCGGGGGGTGCTGGGGACGGGAAGCCCGATGGTGCACGAGCACCTGACCCCATTGTCGCGGACGGCCGTTCACGCGTTACACCGGATGGCGCATCGGAGTCACCCGTTCTTCGGCATGAGGGCGTACACGCTGGCAGGAGACCCGGACCCGCCCCGGTTGACGGTCCCACCGACGAGGATCCAGGCTCCGGTCGGGGGCAGTTCGGCCAGGTTGGCCAGCACTTCGAGGCTGATCCGGTGCTCCCGGTAGAGCAGTTTGGACACGGCGTACGTGTCGTCCACGCCGACGTCCGGCCCGAACGTGTCGATGCCCAGCGCGCCCCGTCGGCCCAGCTTGCCGGTCTCCAGCAGCCACTCGACGGCAGCCAGGCCGAACCCCGGATGGTGCAGGCGGCCGTCGGCGTCGAGGTTCGCGAACTCCGGCGTGCCCCAGCGGTCCTCCCAGCCGGTGTGCAGGACCACGGCGCACTCCGGCGGGATCGGGCCGTGCTCCGCCTCCCACGCCCGCAGGTCGTCGACCGTGACCGCGTAGTCCGGGTCGGCGCACCGCGACCGGACGTCGACCTTCACCGCGGGCAGGAACAGGTCCTCGGTGTCCAGTTCGTCAGCGCCGGGCTGGTCGTCGTTGAAGTGAGAGGGGGCTCCCCAGTGGGTACCCGTGTGTTCACCCTGCTGGACCAACCGGAGGTGGAAACCGTCCTCGGCGACCGTGGCGACGGTCGTCACAGTGAACTCCGGGTCGCCGGGGTAGAGGGAGGTGCGGGCCGGGTCGTTGACGTGGGACAGGTTCACCACGCGGTGGTCACCGAGCACGGCGGTGAGCTTAGGTGAATATTTCTCCCGCGCGCGTCCCACACCGGAGAGTCACGGGGTAGTGGATACTGTGAGTCACGCACAAAGGAGCCACACACGGGGGCAGGACCGCGTCAACACCCATTCGGGTGGTCGACGCAGGCGGCTCGAACGGGTGTGCGACGATCGTTGCAGGTCAAGCACGACGAAACGGGGATCTGTTGTCCAACCCGCGCCAAGTGGTCAACCAGTGGATGTCCTTCACGGACGGCGAACTGACCGACCACGTCCGACACCTCGTCCGCAACCAGGGTCCGCAGACCACCCAGGTCTGGGCCCAGGTCCGCACCAACGCGGTGCTGGCCGGTCGGGTCCGCGGCACGCTGTCCATCCTGCGCGCGCAGACCAGGGAGAGCCGCGACGCCGCCATGTGGACCGCGTGGATCAGCAAGGCGCAGCAGGAGCTGTCGACCCCTCCCCCGGCACCGGTCGTCGCTCCGGCGCCGGTCGTCGCCGAGGAGCCGGTGGTCGAGCCCGTGCCCGCCTCTGTCGCCGAGAAGAAGCCCGCGGTGGAACCGCCGTCGGCGATGGAGAGCACGCTCCAGTTCAGCCTGCCCGACGCGCCGTCGCGCCAGCAGAAGCCGACCAGCTCGGCCCCGGCCGTGATGTTCCAGGCGCCGGGCCAGTAGTTCGGCAGCCGGTTCCGGACGGGTTCCTCGGGGGTTCCCGTCCGGTTCCGCTGCCACTAGCGTCGGGTGCGTGGAATTCCAGGATGTGGTGCGCCGCAGGCGAATGGTCCGCAAGTTCACCCCCGATCCGGTGCCCGCGGAGAGCCTGGGCCGGATCCTGCACAACGCCACCAGAGGCCCGTCGGCCGGGTTCTCGCAGGGGCAGGCGTTCCTGGTGCTGGAGGGCTCGGAGCTGGCCGACTTCTGGACCGTGGGCGCCGCCTGGGTCCACGAGTCGGCGCGCACGGCGCCGCTGGTGATCGTGCCGCTGTCCTCGAAGCGGGTCTACCTCGACCGGTACGCCGAGGACGACAAGGGGTGGACCGACCGCGACGAGGCCCACTGGCCCGTGCCGTACTGGCACATCGACACAGGCATGGCCGCGCTGCTGATCCTCCAGACGGTGGTGGACGAGGGGCTCGGGGCGGTGTTCTTCGGCTTCGACCCGGACCTCGTCACCGAGTTCCGGCAGGCGTTCGGCGTGCCCGAGGACCACGAGCCGATCGGCGCCATCGCCATCGGGTACTCCGACGAGCCGAAACCGACCCACACCTCCGCGATCACCCGGCGGCGGAAGTCCCTCGACGACGTCGTGCACCGCGGCCGCTGGTAGCCGCCGTCACGTGACCGCCGGGAACTCCTGGACGCCGAGCACCCGCAGCAGGTCCAGGCGTTCGCGGGTGTCGGCGTCGGCCGGGGTGAGCACCAGCAGCTTCTGTCCCTGGTCGGGGGTGACCAGCGTCTCGCAGTCCATTCGCAGCAACCCCACCCTCGGGTGCAGGAACGTCTTGCGGTCGGAGCGCCTGACCGCCACCTCGTGCTCGGCCCAGAGCGCGCGGAAGTCCGCGCTCGCGGCCCGCAGCCGCTCGACGAGACCCGTGACCACGGGGTCGCCGGAGCGGCGGCCGACGACCGCGCGCAGGTCGGCCACGAACCGGCGGGCGCGGAGGTCCTGCTCCTCGGTCGGGCAGACGGCGCGCAGGTCGGGCTCGGTGAACCAGCGGTACACGACGTAGCGCCGGTCGCCGGAGAAGCTGGTGTGGTCGCCCGAGATCAGGACGGACCCCCGGTTCTGGGCGAGGACCTCACCCAGGTCGGACAACACCATGGCGGGCGTGTCGCCGAGCAGGTCCAGCATGCGGATCAGCCCCGCGCGGGCCAGGCGTGCCACCCCGTCGGCAGGCGCGGGCCGGTGACCGGCCAGGTGGAACAGGTGGGTGCGCTCGTCGTCCGACAGCCGCAACGCCCGTGCCAGCGCACCGAGCAGCTGGGTCGAGGGTTGACTGCTGCGGCCCTGTTCCAGGCGCACGACGTAGTCGACCGACATGCCGGCGAGCATCGCCACCTCCTCGCGGCGCAGGCCCGCGGTGCGGCGGCGGGGGCCGTCGGTGAGGCCCACCTCGGCCGGGCGGATCGTCTCGCGGCGCCGGCGCAGGAAGTCGGCGAGCTGGTCGCGCTGCATGGCTCCATGGTGCTCCCGACGGGCGGTCCCAGCCAGGGAGCGGCTCTCCCACGACAAGCGCTCCGCTCCCGCTCGTCCCGGTCCGGGCCCAGGGTGAGCGGCATGACAACTCGAACGCTGGGCAAGACCGGTCCGACCGTTTCCGCGCTGGGCCTGGGCGCGATGGGCATGTCGGACGCCTACGGCCCGACCGACCGCGCCGAGAGCGTGGCCACGGTGCACGCCGCCCTGGAGGCGGGCGTCACGCTGATCGACACCGCCGACTTCTACGCCATGGGCCACAACGAACTGCTGCTCGCCGAGGCGCTGCGCGGCCGGGAGCGGGACAGCTACGCGCTGAGCGTCAAGTTCGGCATGCGGCGTGGACCGGGCGGCGAGTTCGGCGGACCCGACAACCGTCCCGAGTCCGTGAAGAACTTCCTCGCGTACTCGCTGACCAGGTTGGGCACCGACCACGTCGACGTGTACCGCCCCGCGCGGCTGGACCCGTCGGTGCCGATCGAGGAGACCGTGGGTGCGATCAAGGACATGGTCGACGCCGGGCACGTGCGGCACATCGGCCTCTCGGAGGTCGACGCGGAGACCGTCCGGCGGGCGCACGCCGTG